>JBGPHF010000248.1:0-3725 GCA_041484215.1 Nitrospirota bacterium | reverse complement strand
GGGATCATCTCGCATCTCAAGGCCAAGGGCATCGGTATCCTCATAACCGACCATAATGTTCGTGAAACGCTGGCGATTACCGACCGTGCCTATATAATCAGCGAGGGAAAGATCATGGAGGCAGGGACCCCGACTGATATCACGACAAGCCCCCGAGTGCGGGAATTATATCTGGGTGAAGGGTTTCGGCTATAATAGCTAGTAAGAGAGAGTTCAGGGGGAAACAGGCAGAGGACAGGCGGTAATTAGCAGAGGGTTTCGTCTGACCTTGTTTTTTGACTATGGAAGCGCGACTAGAGCTAAAGCTTTCCCAAAAACTCATCATGACGCCGCAGCTTCAGCAGGCGATCAAGCTCTTGCAGCTTTCGCGGCTTGAACTCGTGCAGTCCGTTGCTCAGGAACTCACCGAGAATCCCGTGCTGGAGGAACTTTCTCCGGAGGAACCGCCGGAGGAGACCGCCGAAGAAAAAAGTGAATCCCCCGAGACCACGACATCGGCGACGGAAGGAACGCCCGAGACCGCGCCAGAGCCTGACGAGACGCGGGAACTCAAGAGTGATCTCGAGCTTGGCCCCCAGTGGGAAGATTATTTGAACGAACTGGGAGACGGCCGTGACTTCGGAAACGCCGAAGCGGACGACAAGGAACTGCCCTCCTACGACCAAACACTTACCCGGCTCCCTTCGCTGAGCGATCATCTGCAGTGGCAACTTCATCTCACCACGTCCGAACCGGCATTAGTCGGGGGGGGGGAGTGGATCATCGGCAATCTGGATGATGACGGGTATTTGCGCACCGCGCTCGACGAACTCAGCCAGCAGTCCGGAGTATCCGTTCCCGATATGGAACGAGCGCTCTCCCTGATCCAGAGTTTCGACCCCCTCGGCGTCGCCGCCAGGGATCTTCGTGAATGCCTGTTGATTCAGGTGAAGCAGCTTGACCTTGAGGGATCGCTTGTTCAAAAGATTATTGAGGAGCATCTCTCCGATCTCGAGAAACGCAAATATCCGCAGATTGCCAAGACGCTCGGGGTGACTCCCCAGGAAGTAATGGAAGCGTCCCAGGTCATCATACACGAACTGGAACCGAAGCCCGGCCGTCCTTACCTTTCCGCCGATACGAACTACATGATTCCCGATGTGTACGTAATAAAAATGGAAGACCGCTATGTCGTGCAACTCAATGATGAGGGGCTGCCCCGCGTCCGCATCAATCCATATTACCGGAAATTGCTGAGTCAAAAAGAGGGCGTCGATAAAGTCACCAAGGAGTATATCGAGGAGCGCCTGCGCTCGGCGCAGTGGCTGATCAAAGGAATGGACCAGCGCAGCAAGACCATATACCGGGTGGCCGAGAGCATGGTCAAATTTCAGACCGATTTTCTGGAGCACGGCATCTCGCACCTGAAGCCCATGGTGCTCAAGAACGTGGCCGAAGACATCGGCATGCACGAATCCACCATCAGCCGCGTAACGACGAACAAATATATGCACACTCCCCAGGGAATTTTCCCGATGAAGTTCTTTTTCACCACCGGATTTACCGTCGGCGCGGATACGGAAGTGTCCTCCCTTACGGTCAAGGATGTTATTCAAAAAATGATCAAAGAAGAGGACCCCGCGGTTCCGCTTAAGGACCAGCAGATCGTCGATTCCCTCAAAACGAGGGGAATCGATATCGCGCGAAGGACCGTGGCGAAATACCGCGAGGAGCTGAGAATCCCGCCGACGAGCGTCCGTCGCAGGATGGGTTGAGGCCAGGCAGGGAAACGCCATTTTTGAGCAACACCAAGGAGGGTACAATGCAGGTTACGGTCAACGGACGGCACATCGAGGTTACGGAAGCGCTCAGACAACATGTTACGGAGAAGTTCGCCAAACTGGATAAGTATCTGCCGAAGGCGATCCAGGTCGTCGTTACCCTTTCGGTCGTCAAAAAGATCCATCACAGCGCGGAGGCGACCATAAAGTCGAACGGTCTTTTGATTCAGGCCTCGGAGGAAACCGCGGAAATGTACTCGGCCATCGATTTGCTGGTCGAAAAGATCGAACGGCGCGTGCGCCGCTATAAGGAAAAACTGGTTGAACATAAACACCAGAGCGAAAAGCAGGAAATGGCCGCGTTGTCGGAACCGATTGAGCAGGTCCCGCAGGTCATCAAGACCAAGCGTTTCGATCTCAAACCCATGCTCCCCGATGAAGCGGTCATGCAAATGGAGCTTCTGGACAAGGACTTTTTTATCTTTGCCAATGCGGGCAGCGGGCAGGTGAACGTTATTTATAAAAGAAAAGACGGAAATGTCGGATTGATAGAGCCCGCGCGGTGAAAGGCGGGGTGTGATGGCACGGCTAACGGACTTGTTGGACGATGACCTCGTAATCGAAAACATCGAGGCAACGGACAAGCTTGGAGTGATCCGTGAATTCGCCGCACATCTGGAAAAGGCGGGCAGGATCTCCGATGCCGATGAACTCGTACGCGTTCTTATGGAGCGGGAAGGCCTCGGCAGCACGGGCATCGGCGACGGCGTCGCCATCCCTCACGGGAAAATGAGCCACTTGCAAGAGATGATCGTTTCGTTCGGACGTTCGCAGAAGGGTGTTGACTTTCAATCGATGGACAACAAGCCGGTGCGCCTTTTTTTTCTCCTTCTTGCGCCGGCTGACAAGTCCGGCGATCATTTAAAGACGCTCGCCCGGATATCCCGCATTCTCAAAAACCCTGCGTTGAGGGATGACCTGTTGCGCGCCGCCAACCACGAGGACATCCGGCGCTTGATCCGCGAAGAAGACGAAAAGTATCCACATATTAAATGAAACTTACGGTAAAAATGCTGGCCGGAAGGGCAGCGGTGTTGGCGGGTGGTGAAGGAGTGGGCAGGGTCATAGCTTCGCCGCAGATCAGCACGCCTGCGCTTGAGTCCCCCGCCGGCTGGCGCGGCCTCGCCGGGAGCGTGGTGCATCTGCCTCCGCGGCAGTTGTCATTTCTGGCGGGGCTCCCGGCAAAAGAGCGGCAGCGGCTTGTACGCGTGTTGTTTCGGCAAAAGCCGGCATGCATCGTGGTCAGCGGCGGCAACGTCGCCGAGGAATTGCTCGTCAAAGCAGGGTCAGGGTCGGTCCCGGTCTTTCGGAGCAGGAACGTGCCGAAGCTTGTCCGCGCGTTGGCCGACAGGCTGACGCCGAGAATCAGCATCCACGGGGTGCTGGTGCAGATATTCGGCTTGGGCGCCCTTATCATCGGCGAGAGCGCCATCGGAAAAAGCGAGGCGGCCCTCGACCTGGTGCTCCGGGGTCATAAGCTTGCGGCCGACGACATGGTGATTCTGGAAAAAACCGACGGCGCCGTAAGCGGGATGCCTACGGAGATGGGCGCCGACCTCCTGCAAATCCGGGGACTCGGCATCATTAATGTTCGGGCCCTCTATGGTGAAACGGCCACGATAGGGTCATGCAAGGTAGGTTTGGTGGTGGAGTTGGAAGAGTGGAAAAAAGGCCAGCAGTACAGCCTTGTCGGGCTTCGCGAGCGACGCTATAAGCTCTTCGGGATCAATATTCCCTACCTCAGGCTGCCCGTGAAAACGGGACGCAACATGGCGACGCTCATCGAAGTCGCCGCGAGGAACCAGATGCTCAAAAATCGCGGCATATTTACGGCGCGTGACCTGCAGCGCAAGCTTGTCAAGAGGCTTACCGCATGACGACGCGCATGGTTATCGTTACCGGGTT
>JBGPHF010000247.1:0-3744 GCA_041484215.1 Nitrospirota bacterium | reverse complement strand
GGCCCGGAGCAAACCATGCTGTTCAAACGCGGAAGGTTTGTCCCCGTAGCCGGGAAGAAAAACCAAAAGTTCCTCATGCGGACCTCCGGACGCATCATACCGAATGGTCTCGATGGGGACCGTAGGCGTGCGATAGGGAAGATTACACCCGAAGGCAGGGAGTAAAAAAAGAAACACCGCGCAAAGTCTGCGCACAACTCGAAATTTCAACGCAGAGTTCACCTGCTCACCTGCCGCGGCCGTGACCGCGTCCGTGCTCACCGCCTCCGCCTTCCTCAACTTCCGACCCGCGTTTTCTTTTTCCCTTTTTGCCGACAGCCTCGTGCTTTCCCGGTTTGTCCCAATGCCGTTCCTGCTCCCAATTCCTCCAATTTTTTTTGAGCTGCCCATAGGGGATGCGCTGTCCCGGCGGCGCGTGGCGATAGCCGGGAGGCAGGTTGATCAGGACGCGCGGCACGCTCCGCGCGGCAATAAACCCCCAGGGCCCGCCATAATAGGAGGACCGATACCATACTCCGCCGTACGGGCGATACCAGTATCCGTGATAAAACAGGAGGTCCACTTCAACGTCAGGAGCGACATAGACATACGTCCCCGGCACCAGGATGACCGGGGGAGGAACAGGAACGATCAGCGGCGGCAGCGGCGGCACGGGAAGGCCTGCTCTGCCGACCAAGGGAGCAAAGAGAACAACAATAAAAAACAGGAGTCGTGCTATGAAGAGATAACCGGGACGACGCTGCATAAGCTCACCTCCACTTCACCTCGGGATACAGGTGCTGCGTTCTCTATATAATTCTATCACGCGCAGGGAAATTAGCAACGCTCTTCAGAAATGTTGGCCAAGGGAAATCAGCCCCCGATGGCCTTGAGGATGCCCTGGAGCAACGCCGTGGGCGTGGGCGGGCACCCAGGGATGCGCGCGTCCACGGGGATGACCTTGTCGATCGCGCCCAGGGACGCGTAGCTCTCGCCGAAGATGCCGCCGGTGCAGCCGCAGTCTCCCGCGGCGATGACTATCTTGGGAAAAGGCGTGGCATTGTACGTTCTTCGAAGCGCAATCTCCATGTTATGCGTGACCGGGCCGGTCACCAGGAGCATATCCGCGAAACGAGGCGACGCGGTAAAGTGGATGCCGAAGCGCTCGCAGTTGTAGATAGGATTATTCATTGCGTGAATTTCCAATTCGCACGCATTGCACGAGCCTGCGTCCACCTGCCGGATCGCAAGGCTCCGCCGGAACCGCTTTTTGATGACTTCTTCCAGGTGAACGCCGATCTTCTCGAGCTCGGGATCGGTTATCGGAGGGACCGGTTCGGTGACGATGCCGGTGCAAAAAATCTGCTTAAGAATACGTATCATGGCACTCCGTTATGATGCCCGCTCATAGATATTGTGGCAGCTCGCTTAACAGGAGAGACGATGGACGACCGCTCGCTTTGCTCGCTGGGACGACAGACGCGGTAAGACTTCCCTCGCCTCCCACGTCGCACTTTTTTGTAATCCGTCCGTCGTCCATCATCCGTCGTCCCTCGGACTTCACAGATCATTTCCCGAGTACGACTGATTGAAGCTCTTGTTGCACAGCGGGAAATCGGGAACGATATTCCCATGGATGCACTGTTCGAGCGCCAGCCAGTTCACGCTCGACGGGTCCCTGACCATGCACCGGTTGATCTCGCCCTGCGGTCCCGACTGGACCCAGTAAATAATCTCGCCGCGCCATCCTTCGACAGCGGAAAAACCCGTGTGATCGGGAAGGGGCGCCTGCGGCTCTCCCCTGATCCTGCCGCCGGGCATTCCTTTCAGAATGTCCCGAATGATGCGGATCGAATCGCGCACTTCCTCCACCCTGACCCAGGCTCGGGAATGAACATCCCCGGACACGAGAATCGGGTTCGTCACGCATATCGTATCATAGGGCGGAAACGGATGCTGGATGCGACAATCGAGGTTGAGCCCGCTTGCTCGCGCCACGAATCCGACGACGCCGAGGTCCCTTGCCTGCTCTGGCTTGAGGATGCCCGCGTCCCGCACCCGGTCTTCCAGCGAGGAGCTTTCGTCGTAAATCACCACAAGCCGCTCGAACTCCCCGGCGAGCCAGTCCATCTCCGCAAGGATGTCCTTCACTCCCTCAACGGTGATGTCGACTGAAACCCCACCGGGTACGATCCGGTCCATCAGGTACCGGTGGCCGAAAAGCCTCAAATTCGTCCGGAGCAGTATCTCCTTCAGACGGTGAAACTGGTAGAGCAAAAACGCGAAGGCCACGTCATTGCAGATTGCGCCGAGGTCTCCGATATGGTTCGCGATGCGCTCGCGTTCGAGAAACAATGCCCTGAGCCAGTGCGCCCGGTCCGGCGCGGTGGTTCCGGCCGCCGCCTCGACAGCGCGCGCATAAGCCAGCCCGTGCGCTACCGTGGAATCGCCGGACACGCGGCCCGCCAGACGCGCCGCCTCCTGCCACGAGAGAGCTTCGAACCGTTTTTCGATCCCCTTGTGCACATATCCCAATTTCGCTTCCAGATTGATGATGTCCTCTCCCATTGCCTGGAAGCGGAAATGACCGGGCTCGATGATGCCGGCGTGCACAGGGCCCACGGGAATTTCGTAGACACCCTCCCCCTCCGCCCGGATCCAGCGGTATTCGCCGGGGACCCGGGGCAAGACCTTCGACGCATCGAAGCTCTTCCTGAGGGGAAACGCGTCCGCGGGCCAATCCTCATGCTTGATCCAGGGCCGGGAATCAGGATGGCCCACGGGCGTCACGCCCATGAGGCTTTGCATCTGGCGCTCGAAGCGATACGCGGGAACAAATTTTTTCGTGAGCGTCGGGAAAGCCGGATCATCCAAGGGAACTTCCGTTTTGACGACGAGGTACTCCTGCTCCCTGCGAAAACAAGCGTAAATGCCGAAGCCGCGCCCGTATGGCGTTTCATCCGCTGCCCACTCAGCTGCCAGAAGCGCGTACTCCCGTTTGAGCGCCTTGGCGGCCTCGGCAAAGCGCGCGCGCGGGACCACGACAGAGGCGACCGTGGAAGGCGCCAGGGTGTCGTCCTCCCGCGCGTCGGGACCGAACAGGTTCAGGATAAAGTTCTTTAGTCTGATCATAGTTCACTCACAAGGACTGAGTAACGAGTGCTGAGGATTGAGAAAGGACAGGTTTTGCACTTCCTCAGTCCTGAGTCCTCATCGCTCATCCCTCACGCATTTATTTCAACAATCCCACCGCCGTCTGGAACCAGCCGGCAAGGAACTTCGGCAAGTACAGACCGAGAACCAGGACCACCAGCATGTGCAAAATCACCGGAATATGCGCGGCTTTTATGCGCTTCTGGTACGGCGGGGCCTCGCCCGCAACCATGGACTGCACTTTCCGGAACAGTGCGGCAAATGACACCCCAAGACCTAAAAGAAGAAACGGCGCGAGGAGCGGCGCGTCTTTGATCGTCGCGGTAAGAATAAGAAACTCGCTCACAAACACGCCAAAAGGCGGCATGCCTACGATCGCCATGACGCCCAGGACCATGCCCCACCCTACCAACGGGTTTCCCCTGATTAAGCCATTGATCTTGTCCATCTCCTGGGTTCTATGCATCTGCGAAGCGTGACCCACGGTGAAGAAGATGGAGGATTTTGTCAGGCTGTGGACCAGCATGTGCAGAAGCGCGCCGAAGGTCGCTACAGGACCACCCAGGCCGAAGGCAAACGTGGCGATCCCCATGTGCTCTATGGACGAATACG
>JBGPHF010000246.1:0-3754 GCA_041484215.1 Nitrospirota bacterium | reverse complement strand
GCTCTTTTCTTTTGAGAGCATCTTCTTCACTGCCGGCGGATTAAGCGGCCTCATGGTCTTTTTCAAGTCCGCGGGAGGAGCGTCCTTGCCCGCTATAAATGAGGTGCCTACCAGGTTCCCGCTTAGACTCTGCCGGGCATAAGTCCATCGGTTCATCATCTCCTCGAACACAATGGTGTAGCCGTCTTCCGTTTCCCATCCGTGCCTGTTTTCATCTCCCCACTGCAAAGCGTTGAATGTAGCGCCATCAGGCTGTGCCAGGACATGCACTTCAGGCGATGCCGGCACCGCAAAGGACCTCGGAGGGAACACGAGCGCTCCGATCGCTAAACCAAGAAGTGCAAGCACACGGAAGTAGTTCTTCCCCTCTTTCATCACGTCCTCCTTTGACACTTTATCGTATTGGCTCTATTTTTTTAATAAAGAATTTGCCGCCGCGCTCATCGCCTCGGTATTCCACGACGGCTCGTATTTTTTTGCCGAAAAGCTCGGGGTCTATCCTGTTTCGAGACCAAAAATAAATTTTCCGGCCTTCCTTTCCTTCAAGGAAGTTCGGGGCATCTCCCCTGCTCTTTCCGGTGTCCACTTTTACGAAAATTTTGTATATGCTTTGAGCTAAAAGAGGCCCCGTGCGCCCGCCCGACGATGTAATGCAGTACTCGATCACCGTACCGGTCATCACGGCTTCATTAGGAACGGCGGGCACGGCAAACGCGCTCGCGCAATAGAGCAAAGTAAATAGGAAGGAGTATGCCAAAGAAGCCTGCAACCGTTGAAATGCCGTCATGATGCCGGTCCGCAGTGTTCGGCTGTTTGAATATGAAGAAAATACATCGTATAAAGATATAGGGGCGGGCGGAGAAAGTAAAGAAGAAAAATGGGGTATTTATGGGGTATGCCAATCCCGTTGGAAAAACCTAAAAAAAACGGCGGCCATAAGGCCGCCGCTTCTGTTTCGCGGTAAGGGTTATTTCTTTTTATTCGACTGCTCCCCGAACAGCCTATCGTATTCCATCGGATGATGATGCTTTAACGTATCAACCGACATCTTCCCGGTCAACCACATCCAGTTCATCGGGAAGACCTCAGACCGCAGGTGTTCGTTGTAAAAATGGAAAATAAGGATAAATACAATGGCCAGGAGCGCCTCGTCGCTGTGCATGACGAAAATAACGTCCCATATCCATTGCAGCGTCCACATCGGGAAGAGCGACGACACGGTCACGGGGAAAGCAAGGAAGAAACCCGATGCGCCGATGATGAACATGCCCCAGTACACCGCCCAGTAATCGAACTTCTGCATGTAATTGAACTTCCCGAAGTAGGGCTTCTCTTTTCTGATCCCGAAAAAATACAGAAAATTGTGGAATAGGTCAACCACGTCCTTGGGCATGGGCACGACAGTGGGCCGCAGGTCCCTCTTCCTCGCCAGATTGAGCAAATAAAACTGGTGGTAGATGAAATCCAGCAGCATGGTAATGCCGGCCACTCGGTGAATGATCCCCGCTGACTTCGCCCCTCCCCAGAAGCTGATCCAGGCGCTGGCCGGGTCCTGGTAGGCGTACTTGAGACCCCATCCGGTAAACGACAAGAGGAGAAACGTCGTGAACATGATTACATGCTGGACCCGCGCCGAGAGGTCGAACCTCTCGATTTCGGTCGGTACGGTCTTATTCATGGCGGTCTCCTTTCCTGAACAGACGGTCTCGGACATCCGCGAACATATCGAGCAGCACGTGGACGAGGATGAACAGGAATACGCTCACCGTGAGAATGATCAGGGCTATTTCGGTAAAATGCGCCACGGGATGCGGGGCCTGATGGGTAATGGCAGCCACGAATTTCGCATTCGCGCCCGAGTGGCACCTTGAACAGGTCGCAATTTTATTCGGGCCGGCAACGGGCGACGACGGGTCCTTCGCGCTCTTGATGTCGTGAGCGCCGTGACAGCTCGCGCAGGAAGGCGCCCCCGCATGGCCTACCTTCAGTTTCCTTCCGTGGAAACTTTCCTTGTACCGTTCCATAACGTGTTCGCTGAGACCGTATTTCTCGGCCATCATTTTTTCTTCGTGGCATTTGCCGCAGGTCTGGACGACATTGAAGTGATTCACCGCCGACTCTTTGCTCGATTTCGGTTGAATATAATGGGGAGAACCGTGGCAACTCGTGCAGACAGGGCCGTCGGGAGCTCGTCTGTCGATCACGTTCCTGCCGTGGACGCTTGTCTTATAGGCTTGATATATCTCCGCGTGGCACTGAGCACAGGCGGCCTGAGCAATGGGATCGACCTTGCTCCGGGGGGAGATCGCGGCGGCTAAGGCCAGCGTGTCCTTCCCCGCTTTGCCCGAAAGGCCGGCATGCTGCGCTCCTTTTATGGCGATATGACACATGATGCAATCCAGCGAGGCGTGAACGGATTTCGAGAATTTTTCCTGATCTACGTTTGCAGCCCCTTCCAGAGAACCGTGGCAGCCGAAACAGGTCGCGGCATCGGGCGCCGCGAGCGCAAGCGGAGCGAGGACCGTGGCGAACATCAACGGCAAGAGAAACGCGTTCAACCATTTTTTCATACTCTCTCCTTTCTCGATTGAAAAATCAAAACTCTTCATGGTCCCACCTCCGGCAGTCACACTGCTACGGCCATCCTCGGAAGGACTTTCTTTCCGTATTTGTCATCTAATTGCTGCACAACCTATGCCATACGCAACTCATTGATTTTATGCAGAGATGGAAACTATATCTTTTGCAAAGATGAGAAAGCCGCCGAAACTTTTACAACTATGCAAACATCCGTTCTATTAACCGCCCTCAGGGTAAACCACCTTCATTAGAAAAAGGCCCTGCGGCGGCGCGGTTCTTCCCGCCTCCGTGCGGTCGCGAGACTCGAGCATTCGTTCGATATCGTCGGGAGAAAATCTGCCCAACCCCACTTCGACCAGTGTGCCGCTGATGTTCCTTACCATGTACTGGAGAAAGGACTCGGCTTCACACCATATCTCGACGAAGTTTTCCCGTTCAATGACATCCAGCCTCGTGAGCGTCCTTACCGGCGACTTCGCCCCGCACCTGGCGCCGCGAAAAGCTGAAAAATCGTGTCTGCCGATGAGCCGGGCCGCGGCCAGTCTCATTATTTCGATATTCAATTGAGAATTAACGTGCCAGGCGCGATTGCGGTCCAATGCGGTCGGCGCGCGTCTGTTCAGAATTCGATATTGGTACGTTTTACCGAGAGCGCTGTAGCGTGCGTGAAAATTCGCAGGCGCCTCCCCCGAGGTCAGGACCCGGATATCGGGAGGTAAAAGATGGTTGAGCGCCGGCGCCCACGCGTCGGCGGGGATTGAACGGGAAGTAAAAAAATTTGCCACGTGGCCGTAGGCATGCACGCCCGCATCAGTCCGGCCCGAAGAGTAGGTCTTACAGTCTTCGTTCGTGAGCTGCCTGAGCGCCGCTTCCAGGCTGTCCTGAATAGTCGGCATCCCGCTTCCCGCCTGCGACTGCCAGCCGTGATAGTTCGTACCGTCGTATTCGAGTAGAAGCCTGATGTTCCTCATGTCCTCTGTCATCTGGCCCCTGCCTTCTACTCTCCTAAATACGCCTTCTTGATTCCCGGGTCTTTTTCAAGGTCGGCCGCTGCCCCTTCCATCACGATCTTCCCGGTCTCCATGACATAGGCGCGATGGGCCAGACGCAGCGCGGCTTTGGCATTTTGCTCGACCAGCAGTACCGTCATGCCTTGTGCGTTGATTTCCCTGAT
>JBGPHF010000245.1:0-3778 GCA_041484215.1 Nitrospirota bacterium | reverse complement strand
GCGAAAAGGCGTGAAGCGTCTGAAAGGCGTGCTTTTAGTGTCGGTAAATCGCAGGATTCATGCCACTTTCCCAACGGCCTGTCGGTAACTCTTTATTTTCTTGACATATTCCCGTAGGTATGTAATAATTTTGTCGGTTACATGTATCTAGGAGGTCGAAAGACATGATGTTTGTGATCTTTGGTACGATTCTAATCTTCGGAAGCGCTGTATCGTTCGTAATCGGTGCACAGGCATTTGCAGCATATCTCAGCACTGAGAGTTTGCACGCCTGGGGAATTATGACGAACGGCTTTATAGTCTCACTCATCATGCTCATTCCCGGAGTTGTGTTGTTCGTCTACGGCGTCAAAAAAGTTAAACCGCTCTAAGCGCTACCCCTAGCGCTTCCCGTCTGATAGAATGTATATTATGTCAAATTTAAGGAAAAGCTTTGTTTTCCCTGGTTCTTAATTAGGTAGGTTGCGATGGCTGGAACAACTACAGATCGGCACCAATGACGGCTATGCCAATCGTCATTTCCCGGCAACGAATACGAAGTAACGGGGTATCGCATTCTTTCCCATCGGCGTAACAGTTGCCGTATCCAGCGTATCATAATGTACATGGCGCCGGAACAAGCGCGATACGAATTGATTTTTAAAATACCAGGGATATGAATGCTGGCCGAATTTTTGAATCCTGCTGAACCCGGCTTGCTGCAAAGCGGAAACAAACTCCTCCTCCAGGTACTCATATGCGTGATATTTATTGCGGATTTTTGAAGCCGGCCTCAGGGGAGATGTTATTGTTTTATTCGGAGTCGATATGATCAATAGCCCTCCCTCGTTCAACAGGGCGCAGATATTTTCTAAAAATGATTGCCTTTTTTCAAGATGCTCAAGAGTCTCGAAACTGACGATCAAATCATACGTGCCGTCATTAAAATGCTCAGCGTCGCCGGTGATGAACCGCATTTTGTCTTGTTCGTAATGGTTGGTCGCAAATTCAATGGCTTCTCTCGAAATATCCACGCCGGTGACCGTTGCCGCGCCCGCTGCAAGCAACAGATGGCTGCCATAGCCCGCGCCGCAGGCGATATCTAAAACCGACTTTTCTTTTGCGTATTTACCTGCAAAAGCATACCGCTGGACATGCTCGGCTTCGAGAAGCCCGGAGTCGGAACCCGGTACGAACCGTTCCCCTGTAAAATCCATGCTCATAATCTCCCCTGTGTGTTTTTAGACCTTCATCCTCGGAGGATGCAGATAACTTTCGGAGTTATATTACCTTAAGGACGTTCTCTGTTGCCGCTCCCCTGCCCCGTAGCGCTCCGCATGATAGGAGCTCCTGACCAGCGGTCCGGCCGCGACGTGCTTAAATCCCATGGCCAGGGCGTCCGCACGAAGCAGGTCGAATTCATCAGGGTGGTAGTATTTTTCAACGGGAAGAAGGTTTTTACGCGGCTGGAGATACTGTCCCAGCGTCAGGATCGAGCATCCGTTCTCACGGAGTTCGCTCAGGACTCCCATGACTTCATCTCTCTGTTCTCCTAAACCAAGCATCAGCCCGCTCTTGGTAACCGTTCCGTGGTCCGCGGCTCGGGCGAGCAGTTCAATTGACCTTTGGTATTCGGCCTGCGGCCTCACCCTCGGATAGAGGGTCGGAACGGTCTCGATATTGTGATTCAGCACGTCAGGCGAAGCGCCGAGAACCCTCCTCAGAGATGATTCTGACCCCTGAAAATCGGGTATGAGCACCTCGACTCGACAACCGGGTGATTGAACCTGTATCGCCTTAATGGTTTCGGCAAAAAGGGAAGCGCCTCCATCCTGCAGATCGTCCCGCGTAACCGAGGTAATTACTGCATACTTCAGGTTAAGAGCTGATACGGCATCGGCCACGCGATACGGCTCGTCGATATCCAATCCCTCGGGCACTCCCTGAGGCACGTTGCAGAACCTGCATCCCCGGGTACAGACATTGCCGAGGATCATGAACGTTGCCGTCCCCTCGTTCCAGCACTCGTTCCGGTTCGGGCAGGCCGCGCTTTGACATACGGTGTGCAGTTTCTTCTCCCGGATAAGGCTTCGCACGCTGGTCAACTGGTCCCCCGTCGTGAGCCGTACCTTGAACCAGGGAGGCAGTCTTTTGGTTGTCGTTTGAGAATGCATGTTTGGGTATTAGAGGCAGTTACGGTTACACACTGCTCTTGCGAAAGCGCGGTTGCAAGCGGGGCCCGTTTCAGTAATGGTTGTCGTCCTCTGTCTCTTACGTTACCGTCTCTGATACGGCTTCGCCTCCCTGAGGCGGTTGCTCGGCTTTTTTCCCATCGAGCGCCGCGTCGATTACCTGATCGATGGTATCGACAAAAATGAAGTTCATTTCCTTGCGCAGGTCCTCGGGCACGTCTTCCAGATCGTTCTTGTTCCTTTCCGGAAGAATCACGGTCTTGATGCCCGCCCGCTTGGCCGCCAGGACTTTTTCCTTCACGCCGCCGATAGGCATGACCTTGCCCCGGAGCGTGATCTCGCCGGTCATGGCAAGGTTGTGCTTCGCCAGCCTGCCCGTGACCATGGAAACGATCGCCGTGGTCATGGTAACTCCCGCGGACGGCCCGTCCTTGGGAATAGCGCCGGCAGGCACATGGATGTGGATGTCGGATTTGTCAAAGAAGTCCTTCTTGATCCCGAACTGCTCCGCCTGGGAACGCACGTAGGAGAGCGCTGCCTGGGCAGACTCTTTCATCACGTCGCCCAATTGGCCGGTGAGCGTAAGCTGTTTGTTGCCCGGCATCATCGTGGCTTCGATGAAGAGAATGTCACCGCCGGTCGGGGTCCAGGCGAGCCCCGTGACCACGCCGGGCCGGTCGATCCTAATGGCCGTCTCAGCGAAGTACCGGGGATTGCCCAGGTAGTCGTGCAGGTTTTCCGCCTTTACCGTGATCGGCCCGGGCTTCCCTTCGGCCACGGATTTCGCCACTTTCCTGCAGACGTTGGCGATCTCGCGCTCGAGGTTTCGGACTCCCGCCTCTCGCGTGTAGTCTTTGATGATGCTCCGGAGCGTGTCGTCTTCGATCACGATTTCTTCGAGCTTGAGCGCGTTCGCCTTGATCTCCTTGGGGATGAGGTACTTTTTGGCGATGTTCAGCTTCTCATGCTCGGTGTAACCCGGCAAGTGGAGCACCTCCATGCGGTCCAGGAGCGGCGGCGGGATCGTGTCAAGCTGGTTCGCCGTGGTTATGAACATGACCTGCGAGAGATCGAACGGCACATCCAGATAGTTGTCTCGGAAGTCCTTGTTCTGTTCCGGGTCAAGCACCTCAAGAAGCGCCGAAGAAGGATCGCCGCGCCAGTCCGCGCCCACCTTGTCCACTTCGTCAAGCATGATCACCGGGTCCCTGGTCTCCACGCGCTTCAAGGCTTGGATGATGCGGCCCGGCAAGGCGCCGATGTAGGTGCGGCGGTGGCCGCGGATCTCGGCTTCGTCATGGAGCCCGCCCAGGGACTGGCGCATGAACTTGCGGTCCAGGGCGCGGGCAATGGACTGGCCGAGCGAGGTCTTCCCCACGCCCGGAGGTCCGACGAAGCAGAGGATCGGCGCTTTCGCCGTGGGGTTCAACTTGAGCACGCCGAGGTGCTCAAGAATGCGCTCCTTGACCTCCTTCAGTCCGAAGTGGTCCTCATCCAGCATACGCCGCGTTTGCGGGATATCCAGCGCATACTCCGAACCCTTGTTCCACGGCAGGTCCAGAATGAACTCCAGATAGGTCCGGGTCACCGAGTGGTCCGGCGACGCG
>JBGPHF010000244.1:0-3783 GCA_041484215.1 Nitrospirota bacterium | reverse complement strand
TCGTTCTCAAACCGCGCCTCTGCTTCAAGTCCGCGGCTGTTGTTCCTTCCCCGCGCACGCGCGATGCCCGAGGCTGCTTCGATGTCAAAAAGGAGGGTAAGATCGGGACGCATCCCCGCAGTCACGATCCGGTCGAGAGCGCGGATCATCTCGATATCCAGGCCTCTCCCGTACCCCTGATAAGCAAGCGTGGCGTCCGAGAACCGATCGCAGAGCACATTCGTGCCGTCCGCAAGCGCGGGGATGATGATCTCGCGCAGATGCTGGGCCCGGCTTGCGGCATACAGGAGGAGCTCGGCAGCCGGATCAAGCGCTCTGTTCGCCGGATCAAGAAGGATCTTCCTTACCTGGTCGCCGATCAGGGTCCCGCCCGGCTCCCGGGTGAGCACGTGCCGCACCCCGGTGGCGGTAAGATAGTTCGAGAGCAGCGCGATCTGAGTGGACTTGCCGGAACCTTCGATACCCTCGAAGGTGATGAACGTTCCCTTCATTTACTTGAGCTCCGCGGCGGCATCGCCCTCTGCCATGAGCGCGGGGTTGGAGGTGAACAAGATCACCTGGGTCTTCGCACCAAGGGCGCGAAGGACCTGACATGCGGCCTTCTGCCTTCTCGGATCGAGGTCCGCGAGCACATCGTCGAGAATGAACGGATATCGCTTTTTCCCGGCGAGCGCCTCGACAAGGCCCGTCCTGAGGCAGAAATAGATCAGGCTCCTGGTCCCGTGGCTCAGCTCGGAGTAAGCCACCACGGAGTCGTCTTTTGCATGCACGATCGGATCGCCTTTATGACCGGCCTCGAGCCTTACATACTTGCCCGCGGTAATCGCAGACAGGTTTCTCTGGGCCGCCGCCTCAACCGCCGGAACAAGCGTCTCCATCTCGATCTCTCCGATCCTGCTTACAATGCCGAGCTCCGCGAGGAATCCGTCTTGACCGCCACTCGCGGGAAAATCCGCAAAATCAGCGGGCAACTCCTGCGCTTCTGCGCCGAAATCCCACGAAGCCCCTGCTGACGCGACGGGTGTCTCGCAGTCCAGCCGTTCGATGTCCTGCCGGATACTGTAAGTATCTATATTATTCTGAGCGACTGCCTGCGCCGCCTTTTCCAGTTCTCCTACATCGCGCTGCAGTTTCTCATGCTGCTGCTGCAGCATTTCCGGAGTAAGATCTCCCAGGCTGCGCTGTCGCTGTTCATCAAGGTCAGGCTTCAGGGAAAGAAAATAGCGGAAGTTCCCGGCCTTTTCCTTGAGCTCCGCCAGTGATGAAGCCCCGGTCGAGCGCATATAAGCCGTTATGGTCGCCCCTTCCTGCTGAAAACGTTTTTCAAGTTCAGCAAGCTCTTGCTTCAGGCGATCCTGTTCCTTCAGATAGCTCTTGCTACGCGCATCCTTCCGGGTACCGTTGAACCACGCGCCCGCCATCAATATAAGCGAAAGAACGACTCCGCCGGCCAGGATGTAATAGGCCTTGTCCCCGGTGAGCACGAACCCCCCGACGATGACCGACAGAACGCCCACGGCGCCGCCGGTGATGAACACCTTGTCAGAAACAAGGTCGACTGTCGGTATTGCCGCCCGCTGCATCTTCACGCCTTCGATCTGTTTATTCAGCTCATCGGCATCGGCCAGCTTTTGGCCCAAACGCCTCTCCTGGGCCTCGATGAGCGCGGCGAGATCATCCGGCATCTCCCCGTATGCCTTGAGCGACTCAAGCGATGTCTCGAGCTCGGCCTTTTTCCGCCCGAGTTCCTCAAGAGAGATGATCTTTTTCCCGGTCTCTTCCAGCGCGAGTTTTGCGGATTGGTACTTGTACTCGGCGTCCGCGGCCTCCTCCGCCTTGCGAAGGGCCTCTCGAAGTTCGGCGAGCCTTTCCCTGTTTGCGGAGGACTTCCCCCCCGCCGCGGATGGAACAGGCGCGCTCGGCGCCTGACGTGGCGCTGCGGCTGAAACGATCGTCCCCGGTCGGACCGCGTGATGGTCCCGCTGAAATACAAAGATCCTGGAGAAGTCCTCTTCGGTCATCATGTCAGTCACTCCGGCCATGAGCTGCACTGCGTTTTCCCAGTCCTTGTGCAGAAGAGTGAAATCCTTGCTGGTCGCATTGTATCGGGAAAGATTCACGGCGCGTTTTGAGAAGTCCTGAATGATCCGGTAGTACGCATTGTCGGCGGAACTCACCACGAGCGCCGCGCGTGATGCTTCGGGTGTATGCCGTGATATCAGGCGATCCAGTGCCCCGGTCTGGCGGGTGGGGAAAAGCAGCCGCTGCACGGCGTCCACTGCCGTGGTCTTTCCCGCTTCATTACCCGCAATGACGAGGTTATAACCACCCTTAAACCTCAGACGAGCGGGTTCGCGAAATCCCCGAACACCCTGCATAACAAGCTCCACCAGAAACATGGCAGGCTCCTTTTCTCAAATAATTTCGTACTATAACGCAAGTAGGCTAAAGTTGCAACAGGGAAAAAGGCGCGATCACAGCATCTTCAGCGCTTTTTTGAGCGCCTCCGCCTTTTGGAGGGTCTCGAAATATTCTTGCTCGGGAACGGAATCCGCAACGATCCCGGCCCCAACCTGGAGGTGAGCGATCCCGTCCTTCACGACAAAGGTCCTGATGATGATGTTCATATCCATATCGCCGGCGTTCGAAAGGTATCCGATCGAGCCGGTATAGGGTCCGCGCGCCACGGGTTCAAGCTCGTCGATGATCTCCATGCACCGAATTTTGGGTACGCCGGTGATCGTCCCTCCCGGGAAAACAGCGCGAATCAGGTCGAAGGCATCCCGCCCCGGCGCCAGCTTGCCACGGACATTCGATACGATATGAATAACATGTGAGTAATCCTCCACCACCATCATCTCGTCCACCCGCACGGTGCCGTACTCGCACACCCTGCCCAGGTCGTTCCGCTCGAGATCGAGCAGCATGATGTGCTCCGCACGCTCCTTTTCGTTCGTCAGAAGCTCTGCGGAAAGCGTTCTCATTTCCGTGCCGTCCTTCCCCCTCCTGCGCGTGCCCGCGATCGGCCTCGTATCGGCGATACCGTCACGAAGGCGGACCAGACGCTCGGGGGAAGAGCTGACCAGCTGCAGATCTCCGAAGTCGAGGTACGCGGCAAAGGGGGACGGATTGACGTTTCGCAGAATAGTGTATAAACGGATCGTGTCCGCGTCGTTGAGCGATGCAGAGAACCGCTGGGACAGGTTCGCCTGATAGATATCTCCTGCCGCGATATATTCCTTGCATCGCACGACCATGGACTCGAACTGGTCTTTCGTCATGTTCGAGGTAAGGCTGAAGCTCCCTGTACCGCCCTCTTCAGAGAACGGAACGGTGCTCTCGTATTCCTTTGCCGCGAGCTTCGAGCTCAGAACCATAAGTTTGTCTTTTGCCTCATCATAGAGCCTGCCCCACTGGTCGGGATCCGGTCTCCGGAAGCCCATCTCCTGCTCCCGGGCGCCCGGGTTGATGATCACCCACGCCTTTTCCAGGATATGATCAAAGGCAATGACCGCGTCCACAAACACAAAATACGACTCGGGGATGCCGAGATCGGTCCGCGCCGTACGCGGCAGCTTCTCTATCTGGTGTACAAAATCGTATGAGAAGAACCCCACAGCCCCTCCGGTGAAAGGGGGCAAGCCGTCGACGCGCTCTGTCCGGTAATTGGCGAGAAGCTCGCGCAGCTTGACGAGCGGCTTTCGATTCATGGAAGCCCGCCTTCCGTATTTGCCCGCAGGCGTGACCGGTAGACTGAGTTCCACCTCGTCACTGCGGGACTTG
>JBGPHF010000243.1:0-3783 GCA_041484215.1 Nitrospirota bacterium | reverse complement strand
CTCCCGCGAGGAGCTTCAGCGTACGGTAGACCGTGGCGAACCCAATGCCGGGGTCGTTCTTTTTCACTCGGGCATACAGTTCTTCGGCGCTCACGTGGCGGCCGGCGCTTACGAAAGTGTGAAGAATCGTATCGCGCTGGTTCGTCGATTTGAGCCCCTGGCCCGCGAGGTACTCCGCCAGTTGTTCTGCAGGTTTGCGCATAATTTGATTTTGAAATCCATTTTCAATACAGGCATGTTGTACCATGACGCCGGGCATGCTGTCAAGAGATTTGTTCGTCCGTGCGGAAAAAAAAGCCGCTCCATGAAGAGCGGCCTGAAATAAGACGGCTTAAAAGTTCGTCCTTGGCTAAAGTTGGACTTTTTTGTCCCGTTCCTGGTTCCACTTTACCCAGTCGTCGGCATCGGCCTTAGGATCGAAATCCTGGGGCGCGGACGGCTTGCCTTCCGGCGAGATACTGATCTGCTGCATGGCTTTTACGATGGCGGTCCATTCTTCCATCGACACTTCGTGGTACGGAGGAGGGACGGTGCGTGGCCCGGAGACCTCATGAGGCGGGGTCGCTTTGCCGGCTTCCGCACCGGGTTCCCGCGGCGGGTTGGCCACATATACCGTTCCGTCATAGACCTTGACCAGGGCGCTCTTGTCTTCTTCCACGTTCACCCGGTACACCGTTCCCCGCACTCCCGCAACGGCGTTCGAGGTCTTCACCTCCACGGAGGAATCGGACGTAGCCAGTTTCTTCACCTTCGCCCAGAGCTTGCCCACGCCCAGACTTACCTTGACATTTTTGCTTTCCGTTGTCTTGTCGTATTTCAATTCGTTCATCACGAGTCGGGATTTTTCCGACAGCCTCATGATCGTGCCGTCAGGGAAGCGAATTTCCATTCGTGATCTCTCCCCCACTCTTACTTCGTGCTCTTGACCGAGTTTGTCGCCTTTTTTAATCTGCCGCCCGGCGGTTTTCCCCTTGATATAGACCTGTGCGCTGCCCTCTAGTGCGGTGACCACTGCTTGCGTCCCGGCATTCGGACTTTCGGCGGCGATTACGGCACCGGCGCAAAAGAGGGAAAAAATCGGCACAAACGCAATGCGTAAGAACCGTAGTATCATGGCTTTACCCTTTCTCATGATGCAGCTCCCGATGCATGATTTACTTTCCGCTCAGTTTCACTATATCGCCGGGCTTAAAACCCGTGCCGGACGTCGGATTCGCAATTGAAAGGTCCGCCTGATCTCCCATATCGTTCTGCTGCACGATGATCTGGCCGATCTTGCTCTCCGTAGTCCCCAGTTTGACCTTCGTGACCGGATCGATGATTTCCTTGCCGGGCCGGAACACGTCGAGTTTGTCACCCACATTGAGGCCTGAGCGCTGGCCCGCGTTGACATACAGGTTGTCGCCGTCCACCTGGGCGATCCTGCCGTTCCACTTGCGCGTTCCGAGCTTTTGCATCATATTGACCATGGCCTTTGCCAAGGCGTCTCTCAGCGCCCCATCACGGAGGTCCGTGTCATAGCTCGCCTTGCTTCCCGCCCCCAGGATGGACATCACTTTTTTACGGTACTCGCCTGCCCCTGAATCGGCCATCAACTGAACTCCCGTTGTGGTGTCCACGATGCGGTAATCCACGGTCACCCGCGCGATCTGCGTTTTGCTTCTGCCGACGATGAATTCAGTGCCCTCTTCCGCCCCGGAATAAGCGGTCACAGCGCCGGTCACGATCGCGCTCAAGCCGAGAATTTTCCCCATTTCGGCCGCGGTCTCGGGATTTATGATGCCGGTGGCGCCCATGCGCTGCTGCGCCAGAATCGACTCGATGTCCTGCTGCGGAATCACGATAAACCGGTCCGTCTTCTGCAGGATCGTGCCGAGAATGTCCGACGCCGCTTCTCCGATGCCGAGCACCTTCGATGGCGTTTTATTCAAAAAGTTCACGACGCCGACTCGTAATTTAGGCCCTTTGTACTCATGGACATCACTTTCCTGCTGTAATTTCTCCGAGGTTTTCGTTCTCGTCGTATCGTCCGACACCTTTCCCTTGGTGCTTGCGGCGCATCCGACCGTGACGGTCATCGTGCAGCAAATGGTCATCACCGAGAAGAGCATAATGGTAAAGCGTTTTACTAACATTTCCAGCCTCCTTATGATTATTTCGTATTCGTTTTCTTTACCGGTTCGGGGCATTCCCCATAACGTCCAAGATGCCCTGGGCTTCGGTGTATCCCGTCGGGATTTCAAAAAGCGATTCCGCCGGCGTCTTGAGAACGATATTTTTGAGCTCGGTGGTAGTCCGGACCTCACTGTTTTGAACGTCGCTCTTGATGGTCATGTTGCCCAGGTCCCGGGCTTCCCACTGGAAACCTTCCAAGGTGGTCCCGTTTTTATACGTTATTTTGATGCGATATTTATCCGCCGAATGCCCGTTGACGACTTCACTGCCGACTTTCGCTTTTTCAACGAGCGGCTTTTCCTGTTGAGTTGGCGCATCGTCTGCATCGGCATGCGTGATAAATTTCCGGGCATTTGGATACAACGTATAACTCATCTTTTTTCCGCCAACATGGACCATGGTGATTTTGCTTAGGGCCGGAGGCATGCCTTCGCTCCCTTTCGACATGCGGGACAGGTCCATGTCCATTCTGATTTTATCCCCTGCCTTCGCCAGGGGAATTTGCATGTCAGAGGTTTCCAGTCCGCTTTTGCTTACCGTCACCGAAACCAAGAGCGCGGAGAAATCCCTGGTGCCGTAATCCAGGTATCCGAAAGATGGCGGCCGGGGTTCGGGGACTCTTACTTTCGGAATGGTTATGCTGGGGACCGCAACGGTTTCCCTGCCGCCGGGACCGGGCCCCCACGGGAGCGTTTCACTGACCCTCCTCGCCAGCTCACTGGATTCACGATCAAGATGCATTCCGATCGCCTTGGTGAGCAGTTTGACACCAAGCCCCAGCGCAAAGGCCTGCCCCACGTTTTTTTCATTCACAGCCGTGCTCTCAATGGTAACCCAGGGGACCTCTTTTTCCCGTGAGTCCGAGCCCCGGGCAACGAGCGATGCGACTTCGCCGGTTCTTCCCGCCATTCTCGTCTCGCTGCGAATGCCCAGTCCCCGTTCCCACAGAGGCTGGCTGCTCCTGGTGTTGACCAGTTTGAATTTCGCGCGGACTTTGCGGACATTCAGCACGCCCGTGGTCGACTCGTCGAAATCCATGAGGTTCCCGTACAGCACCCCCTCGACTCCCAAAGTTTCACCCAGCGCCTGCGCTGATGTCATGTCCAACTGCCCCCCGAGCGTGATCCCCATCTTGTCACGGAGGAGTTCATCCGTTTCCTTGACGTCTTGTACGATATAGGATTTATTTTCCAGCGCGTCGATCATCTTTTTGCGCACCACGTTGGGTCCGTCGACGTCGGTCGTGTCGTTTTTCATCGGTAAAACGGCAACATGCTTAAGGGGGTTTTGTGCGTCATAGTACTCGTAGCGCGGCAAACGGCGCTGGGGCGCGCACGCTGTCAACACGAGCATACCGGCGAGCAGCAGCAAAGAATTTTTAAATACCCTGTTCGTCATCAGATACTCTCTCTCCTTCGTGTTCGAGCGACTGAACACAAGCCGCTTGCGGCAGACTTCTTAGTAAACGATAATAACACGACAGTACTGGAGAAAGTCGGCCTTCGAGGACAGTTGGCGGAGCGCTTGGGCGTCCACCTGTCCAAGAACAACATCGGTCCTCGCATTCCCGGACGCGCTCAAGCCCTTAATGACGGCGGGGTTATCGGT
>JBGPHF010000242.1:0-3790 GCA_041484215.1 Nitrospirota bacterium | reverse complement strand
CTGCTCCCGCCGGACATGCCGACGCCCCCGACCTACCAGAAGGTCAATCCCGCGGACCAGCCTATCATTTATGTCGCACTCAGTTCTCCCACGCTGCCGCTCTCCCAGGTGGATGAGTACGCCCAGACGACGATGGCCCAGCGGATTTCCATGATCAGCGGCGTGGCCCAGGTGCAGGTATTCGGCTCCCAGAAGTACGCGGTCCGCGCACAGCTCGACCCCCGCGCACTTGCCTCCCGCGGAATAGGGATTAACGAAGTCGCGAACGCGGTTGCGAACGGCAATGTAAACCTGCCGACCGGGACCCTGCAAGGGGCAACGAAGTCATTCACCATACAAACGAGCGGACAGCTTATGAATGCAGCGGCGTACCGCCCCCTCATCGTGGCATACCGCAACGGCAATCCCGTCAGGCTCCAGGAACTCGGCCATGTCATCGACAGCGTGGAGAACGATAAGGTTGCAAGCTGGTACAATACCTCAAAAGCGAAGACCAGGGCGGTTATCCTGGCCATTCAGCGTCAGCCCGGCACGAACACCGTCGAGGTGGTGGACTCGATCAAGGCGCTGCTTCCCGTATTCCGTTCGGAAATGCCTGCTTCGGTCAGTTTGGATATTCTTTTCGATCGATCCACGTCCATACGTGAATCCGTCGGCGATGTCAAGTTGACCCTGGTGCTTGCGATCTGCCTCGTCGTTCTCGTCATCTTCCTTTTTTTGCGCAATCTCTCGGCCACGATCATCCCGAGCCTGGCGCTCCCCATGTCGATCATCGGCACGTTCACGGCCATGTACGTGCTCGGCTACAGCGTGGACAATCTCTCGCTCATGGCGATGATCCTCGCCGTGGGTTTCGTGGTGGACGACGCCATCGTGATGCTCGAAAATATCGTCCGGCACATGGAGCATGGAGAGCCCGTGCTGGAGGCCTCGCTCAAGGGTTCGAAGGAGATCGGCTTCACGATCCTGTCCATGACGTTTTCGCTGGTCGCCGTGTTCATCCCTGTGCTCTTCATGGGCGGCATCCTCGGACGCCTGCTCCATGAATTTGCGGTCGTGATCACCGTATCCATTCTTGTTTCGGGCGTGGTTTCCCTTACGCTCACACCGATGCTCTGCAGCCGGTTTCTGCGGCCTCCGGGAAAAGAGCGGCATGGCCGGTTTTACATGGTCCTGGAAAAATTCTTCGATGACCTGCGGGACGGTTATGAGAGGAGCCTTACGTGGGTGCTCAAACACCGCTTTGTCACGCTGATGATTTCCCTGCTGCTCCTTCCGGTGACGTTTGCGCTCTTTTTTATCATACCGAAAGGCTTTCTCCCGACCGAGGACACGGGCCAGATCTTCGCCATAACGGAGGCCCAGCAAGGCATTTCCTTCGAGGATATGAAAAGACATCAGCTGGAGCTTGTCGACATCATCTCCCAGAACCAGAGCGTAGAGGCCTTCATGTCGAGTATCGGCGCGGGCGGACCGAACGCGGCTGCAAATTCCGGCCGTATCTTCATGCGACTCAAGCCACGGTCGCAGCGCAAGATGAGCTCGGATGAAATTATCCAGGAACTGCGCAAGAAAACCGCGGGCGTCATCGGCATCAGAATATTCATGCAGAACCTGCCTCCTATCCGCATCGGCGGCGTACTTACCAAAAGCCAGTACCAGTATACGCTTCAGGGTCCGGATACGGACGAGCTGTATAAAGCCGCTCCGGCCCTCGAAGCGAAACTTCGGGCTTTACCGCAGCTCCAGGACGTGAACACCGACCTGCTGATAAAAAACCCGCAGGTGAACCTCGAAATAGACCGCGACAAGGCGGCGGCGCTCGGCGTCACCGCGCAGCAGATAGAAAGCGCGCTCAGCGCGGCGTACAGCTCGCAGCAGATAACCACCATCCTGGCGCCGACTAATCAGTACCAGGTCATCATGGAACTTGAGCCCCGGTTCCAAGCTGACCCGGCTTCGCTGACCATGCTGTACATCCGCTCTTCCTCCGGAAAATTAGTGCCGCTCAACGTGGTTACCAAGCCGGCGGTCGGCACGGGCCCGCTCCTTATCAATCATCTCGGGCAGCTCCCCGCGGTGACCCTTTCCTTTAACCTGAGGCCGGGGGTTTCCTTGAGCGAAGCAGTGGGGGACGTGGATAAAGCCGCAAGAGAGACGCTGCCCCAGTCCATCACGACCAGTTTCCAGGGGACTGCTCAAGCATTTCAGTCATCCACGCAGGGTCTGTTTCTTCTCTTGATCCTGGCCATACTGGTCATCTACATCGTTTTGGGCGTCCTGTACGAAAGTTTTATCCATCCGCTTACGATCCTCTCGGGCTTGCCGGCCGCGGGAGTGGGGGCGCTGCTTACGCTTATGCTTTTCGGCAAGGAACTCAATATTTACGGCTACGTCGGCGTCATCATGCTTATCGGGATCGTAAAAAAGAACGCCATCATGATGATCGACTTTGCGCTTGAAGCGGAACGGAAGGAAGGGAAAGGACCGGCGGACGCCATTTTCGAAGGGGCGCTCGTGAGGTTTCGTCCGATCATGATGACCACGATGGCGGCGCTCATGGGCACGCTGCCGATCGCGCTGGGCCTGGGCGCGGGCGCCGAAGCGCGGCGGCCGCTCGGGCTCGCCGTGGTGGGCGGCCTTCTCTTTTCGCAGCTTTTGACACTCTATATTACTCCCGTGGTTTATACGTATATGGACACGTTCCAGCACCGGTTCGGCAAACTCCGTATTTTCAGCACCAGAGGGAACACCCGTTTATGAGATGACAAGAAGACGCACGAGTGCTTGGCCGATACAGAAAGTGCGATGAGGGGTTTATGACAAAAAAAATTATGATCGGCGCTGCCGCCGCGGTGGTCCTTGTTATTATCTCATTCCTGGTTTTCAGGGGAAAAGGGAACGGCCCGGAATTCAGGACCGAGCTGGTGACCAGGGGGGACATCCAGCAGACCGTGACAGCAACGGGGACCGTTAACGCGGTGACGACCGTGCTCGTCGGCACCCAGGTGTCGGGCACGATAAAAAATATTTATGTGGACTTCAATTCGCACGTGAAAAAAGGACAACTCATCGCGCAGATCGATCCGGAGATGTTCGAGGCTCAGGTGGCGCAGGCAAGGGCAACCGTGGAAAAGGCCGACGCAACGTTCCGCGATGCGGAGCGGACGTTCAAAAGAAACAGGGAGCTCTTCGCCAAAAACCTGATTCCCCGCAGCGACCTCGACACGGCAGAGACGAATTTCGACGGGGCCAAGGCCCAGTTGGAACAGGCCAAAGCCGCCCTCAAGGTGTCGGACACGAACCTCCGGTACACGAGTATCCTGTCCCCTGTGGACGGGGTGGTAATATCGCGGGCCGTGGACATCGGGCAGACCGTTGCCGCGAGTTTCCAAACGCCGACGCTGTTCACGATCGCCCAGGACCTTACTAAAATGCAGATCGACACGAACGTGGCCGAGTCGGACATCGGCGTGGTGAAAGTAGGCCAAGAGGTGGATTTCACCGTGGACGCTTATCCTGATACGACGTTCAAGGGAAAGGTCTGGCAAAAAAGACAGGCGCCGATTACCGTGCAGAACGTAGTAACCTATGACGTGGTGATCCAGGTGAACAATCGCGAGCTCAAACTCATGCCCGGCATGACCGCCAATGTTTCCGTTATCATCATGACGAAAAGCGATGTGCTCAAAATTCCGAACGCGGCGCTTCGGTTCCGGTTCTCCGAACGGCCCGCTGGAACGGCTAGCGGCGCGGTTGCGGGCGAGAAAAAAGGCCCCGTGGTATGGGG
>JBGPHF010000241.1:0-3790 GCA_041484215.1 Nitrospirota bacterium | reverse complement strand
TGCCACGAAATGATCTTTAACGGCTCAAATGTTGCGTTCAGAAGCAGCGTCCGTTCCATTGCAACCCTCGGTGAATACCGGAATTGAAATCGATGGCTCCCGGATGGACCGAAAACACAAAAACACGCTCGTTGAGGTATAAAAATACAGAAAAAGGTAACATTTGTCAATAGGATTGAAACTTCGTATAATGGGGCAATGTCCGGATCAGAGGAGATAAGAAGAGAGCAGGCAATGGCCGCGGGCGAGGAAGAGATCGCCGGCTATCTCCATGATCCCTCGCCCAGGGTCATTCGGGCTTTGCTCCAAAACAGGCACCTGGTCGAGCAAGATGTCCTGATCATTGCCAAAAGAAAGAACCTGCCCTCGGACATCCTCGAAATGATCTTTAAGGACAAACGCTGGTCAGAAAGCTACCCGGTGCGACACGCCCTCGCCCGGAATCCCCGGTCACCGCTCTCGGTCTCGCTCTCCATTGCCCGCTACCTCCGGATCTTCGACCTTGAAGAGATAACACGCAGCCATTTCATTCCCCTCGTCTTCAGGCGCAAGGTCGAGATGATCATCAACGAGCGGATCCCCGCCATGCCGCTCGGGAACAAGAAAACGCTCGCCAAGAAAGCCGCTGGCGACGTCCTGCTTAAATTGCTTTTCGACCCCGACGCGGAGGTCGTGAAACTCTGTCTCAACAATCCCCATATCACCGAGGGGCACCTCTTTAAGGTCATCAGTCGCAAAGACACACGCGCAGAGACGATCCTGATGATCGCGGAACACCCGAACTGGTCAAGCCGCACTCCGATACGGTTCTCCCTGGTCCGCAATGCGCATACACCCCTCTCGCTTTCAGTACGGTTTCTCGCCGCCATGAAGATCGTTGACCTGAGGGACCTCTCTGCGGACCCGTCGTTACCCGTGACCATCAAGCCGTTCATCCACCGGGAACTCTGGCAGCGCGGAGAAGAACCGACGCAGGTTTTTGAGGAAAAAGTCTTTGAAATAGGTGAAGAGGAAATGGCGGAGATCGAAGCGGAAGGAGGAATGCCGATGCTTGTTGATGATGAGGAACAGAAAGAGTGATGGACCCGACCTAGACAAACCGGAACCAAAAGGGCGTCTCTCGCAAAGCACGCAGAACGCAGAGTTAATTCAAAACCCTTAAGTCATGGTTTTAACCCAAAAATTTTTAGCTTCTCTCTGCGACCTCTGCGCCTCTGCGAGAAAATTTCTTACCGTCTTGATACGAATTTGATTCATAACCGACTACTTCACGAATTTAAGCGCCCATCCCCTACCCACCGTGATCGCGCCCTGGGGGCAGAACTCCTGACAGCAGAAGCAGCGAATGCAGTCGCGGTAACGTATCTCAAGCTTTTCTCCCCGAATCTCTATCGCTTTCTGCGGACAATGACTCTGGCAGATTCCGCATCGGATGCATGAGTAATTATTGATCACCGGCTTCGTGGTCAAAGCGTCCTTGAGCACCATCCTCGCCCATTCGGGGAGACGCCATTCGAGGTGAGCCTGCGGCGGCAGGCGAAAGTGTTTGACCTCGATGCCGGACAACGCTGTTCCAAGGACCCTGATGCGGTCAAGCCGCGTTTCTCCATAACCCGCTGCGACAGCCGCCCTGATAACGGGAAGTTTTTCGGACGCTACGCCCACCACACTGCTGGAAACCACATCCACGGCCACCGGGTCCTCACCTGCGATCACCACTCCGATCTGCCGCGGTTCGCCGCTGCCGGGACCGTTCCCTTCCATACCGATGACCGCGTCCATAATAGTCAGGCGCGGCTTGAGCAAGGCACAGAGCTCGATGAGCATGAGGGCAAAAAGCTCGTGATTCACCCCGGTATTGAAATGCCACTGGACCTTGCGCTTGCCGGGAACGCACCCGAAGAGGTTCTTGACCGCCCCGGTGAGCGTCGTCATGCCGTGGGTCTTGAACTTCGGGAGATTGATGATCGCATCGGCCTCGGATGCCGCCCTGGCGATCTCGAAGCGCTGGAACCTGCCGTGATTCCTGACCTGCACGACCTCGTCCAACTCTACCAGTGTCGCGCCTTCCTCATTCACGACATCAAGGATGCCGGTCTTCTCGCACACCTTCCGGAGATCTCCCATGCCCGGGCTGTCGCCGACCATTGCCGCGCCGCCCGCTTCCCTGACAAGCCTGATGACTGCCCGGACGACCTCGGGATGGGTGGTAACGGCCGCCTCCGGAGGACTCGACTTCAGCAGGTTCGGCTTGATGAGCACCCGCTCGCCGGGTTTCACGAATGCCCGTATCCCGCCAAGCAGGTCCACTGCCTGTTTAACCGCTAAGAATGTCCCTTCGCGATCGTAATCAGCGCAGCGAATTATCGAGACCGCGGAGGAAGTTTTATTATTCATAAGAATCGTCCAGGGAAGCTATGAGGGAACCACGGGACCGCTGCTTCGCGACATATGGAACGACGCGATAAATGCAGGCCTCCGCACGACCTCATAGACATGTCCAGTCGAGCCAATAATTTCTGATGCAATGAGATCCTCTGTTATTTTCCGGCCATGGACAGCATGCAGGCGATTACTGATATCTTCATCTGCATCGCAGTATCTCCACCATGAGTCCGTGAATTTTGCCGTTGCTCGCGAGGACCTCGTCATCGTGGATGCTGAATTTCTTTCCCGAGAAATCCGATATCCTTCCTCCTGCCTCGCGAACGATGAGGCTCCCTGCTGCCACGTCCCAGGGTTTGAGCTTGAGTTCCCAGAAACCATCAAACCTTCCGGATGCCACCGAGCAGAGGTCGAGGGCTGCGGAGCCGTCGCGGCGCACCTCCTGGGATGCCATGAGCAGATCGTGAAAGTGATCCAGGTTGTTCTTTTCACTCAGCTTGCGGTCGTAGGGGAATCCCGTGGCAAGAAGACTTTTTATGAGCGTATCGATACCGGAGACCTTGATCGGCTTCCCGTTTAAAAAGGCCCCTTTCTCTTTTTGCGCCGTGAACAGCTCATCTCTCATGGGGTCGTACACGACACCGAGCACGATCTCATCCTCCTGTTCAAGGGCGATGGAGACGGAAAAACAGGGATAGCCATGCGCGTAGTTCGTGGTACCGTCAAGCGGGTCGATGATCCAGGTAAACCCGGATCCGTTGAGTACCCTGGTCCCTTCTTCCGCGATGATACCATGACCGGGGAACGATGCGAGCAGCGTATCCACCACCTCCCGTTCGGATCTCATGTCCATCTCGGTTACCAGGTTGATATCGCCTTTCAAGCTGATCTCGCGCATCCCGTGGATATTGTCCCTTAAGATCCCGCCGGCCCTGAGTGCCGCTTCGCTGGCAACTGCAAGAATGTCCTTCATCCGTCCTCCTGAACGATATTAAAAAATGAATGATATTGCTTATTGTAACTTTATATTGACAAGGGAATGAAAGCGAGTTATATATTTTTATTATGACTATGACCCTTGCGGATAAACTCAAAAAACTGCGGAAGAAGACTAAACTCTCGATGAGCCAGGTGGCTCGTATTTCGGAACTTGCGCCGGACCATCGGGGAGGGATCACCCAGGGTTATCTCTCCCGCCTGGAATCCGGCAAAGAGAACAACCCCAGCCTGATGAAGCTCATGACCTTGTGCAGCATCTACATGGTTGAGCCCAACGATCTGTTCGTAAAAAGCAGCCTGAAAAAACCTCGAAAGACCCGATAGAAGATCCAGCGGAACCCCTACCGTACGCTCCATTGATGTGGCTTGTGACATTTCGTGCAGCTCTTGCCCGTTTGGTGAACAC
>JBGPHF010000240.1:0-3791 GCA_041484215.1 Nitrospirota bacterium | reverse complement strand
TTCAGTTCGGGAACGGACCCGGTTCTCCTGCTGCGGGAACTCAACCGGCTCGGCCCGTGCCGCATCGTGGCCCAGACGGAAGCGATCCCGTTCCTGGAGGACTACCGCGCCGAGGCGTGCTATACCTTCTGGGACGCGATTCTCACGACGAACCGGGGCGTCAACGCGATCAAGGACATATTCATTTTTGTAAAGGACGAGAGCGAGCTTTCCATCGATGTGATCGACGACGAGGTTGCGCCCGATGATGATGCGGCCCATAAACGGCTCGGAGAAATTTTGCTTGAGCGGGGCGACCTGTCTCCGGAGGAGCTCAAAAAAGCGCTGCAATCGAAAAAGAAGGTCGGCGAGGTGCTCGTGGAGACCGGCGTCGTGAGCTGCGAAAAAGTGGAGTCCGCCCTGGCCGAGCAGCAGCATGTCCGCGAAATGAGGGAGCGACGGCATGGCGCCGATTCGGTGTCGAGCATCCGCGTCGCCACGGACAGGCTGGACATGCTGGTGAACCTCGTCGGCGAGCTGGTGACGGTGCAGGCGCGCCTCAGCCAGACGGCTTTGACGCACGGCATCCCCCAGTTCCTTTCGCTCGCGGAGGAAGTGGAGCGGTTGACCGTCGCGCTTCGCGACAACACCATGAGCATCCGGATGCTGCCGATCGGCACGACCTTCAGCAAGTTCACGCGTGTCGTGCGCGATCTTTCCGCCGAGCTCGGCAAGGAGATCGAACTGACGACGGCGGGGGCCGATACGGAACTGGACAAGACCGTCATCGAGCGGCTGAGCGACCCGCTCGTGCATCTCATCAGAAACAGCATAGGCCACGGCATCGAGGCCCCGGAGGTCCGGGCGGCGGCGGGAAAACCGCGGTGCGGCACCATTCATCTCTCGGCCGTGCATTCGGGCGCCCACGTCCTGATCCAGATCAAGGACGACGGGGCCGGTCTCGACGTGGAGGCCGTTCGTGCCAAGGCCGTTGAAAAGGGACTCATTCCGCCCGACGGCCAGCTCTCGGACAAGGAGCTTTTCCAGCTGATTTTCCTGCCTGATTTTTCCACCGCGAAAAAAGTCACGAGCGTTTCCGGTCGCGGCGTGGGTCTGGATGTCGTCAAAAAGGCCATAGACGCCCTCCGGGGGACCATCGAGATTACGAGCACCCGCGGCGCCGGCGCCACGCTCACGCTCAAGCTTCCGCTCACGCTTGCCATTATCGACGGGTTCCTGACGAGGATCGGGCAGGAGCATTTCATCTTTCCGCTCTCCTCGGTGGAAGAGTGCATCGAGCTCAAGCAGGAATCCGCCGTAGGGTCGCGGGACCGGCACCTGGTCAACGTGCGGGGAAGCATCGTGCCCTATATCAGGCTGCGGGACCAGTTCATGATCGGAGGAACGCCGCCCGCCATCGAGCAAATCGTGATCGTCGGGGAAGAGGGCCGCAGGGTCGGTTTCGCTGTCGACGTGGTCGTCGGCGAGCACCAGACCGTGCTCAAATCTCTCGGCAAATTCTATAAGGACGTCGAGGGAATATCGGGCGCCACGATCCTGGGCGACGGCACGGTAGCCTTGATCCTGGACGTCCCGAAGCTGATCAGCGTGGCCGAACTGGAAGAAGGCCAGGCATCGAAAAGAGGCGCTGCTACGTTCCAGCAAACCAGCGCGTAAGCGAGTAGCTGAAATTTGAACAATAAAATCACCAGGGGAATCTCGGTACAAGGAGGAGCGAATGTTCAAGAACATGAAGATTGGGAAGCGGTTGGCGTTAGGGTTCGGTTTTGTTTTAGTCATGCTGCTGGGGATCGGCTTGTCCGGGTATTATGGCGTCAATTCGATCTCGAATCAAACCATTGCCATGCTCCAGGGCGACTCGGCCGTGAGCGAGCATGCGGCGCGCGCGCGGGCCAACATTCTGGGCCTTCGGCGGTATGAAAAGGACTATTTCATCAACATCGGGGCAAAGGACAAAGAGGAAGAATATATTAAAAAATGGCGGGAGCAGCACGAACATCTTACCGCCCGGATCAAGGACGCCGAGAAAGGGGCAACGCTCGCCCAGGACAAGGAAGCGCTCCTGAGCATGAAGACCGAATTGGCCAATTATGAATCCGGTTTTATGAAAGTGGCCGGCCTGATACAGTCGGGCAAGATAACGACGACGCAAGAGGCCAATAACGCGATCAACGAATACAAAGACCAGATCCACAAAATGGAAAACGTGTCAAAAGACCTGGCTGACGAGGCGAACAAGCGCATGGATGCGCAGGAAGATGTCGTAAAGCAGCGGACAACCCACACGAACATCGTCATGCTCTCGTTCGCCCTGCTCGCGTCTGCTCTCAGCATATTCATGACCTTCATCATCACGCGAAGCATCACCAGGCCCCTGGACGAGGCGGTGGCCATATCGAACGAGCTGTCGCTGGGGAACCTGAATGTCACCGTGGAAGTCAAGAGCATGGACGAGACGGGCCAGTTGCTTACGGCCATGAAGAACATGGTGGAGCGGCTCAAGATGGTCGTTGCCGACGTCAAGACCGCGGCGGACAACGTGGCCTCGGGAAGCCAGCAGCTTTCCGCCGGGGCGGAGCAGATGTCGCAGGGCACGACAGAGCAGGCGGCCTCCGCGGAGGAGGCGTCGTCGTCCGTCGAGGAGATGAACGCCACGATCAGGCAGAATGCCGACAATGCCATGCAGACCGAGAAGATCGCCCTCAAATCGGCCGCTGACGCGACCGAGAGCGGCAAGGCCGTTTCCCTGACCGTGAGCGCCATGAAGGACATCGCGGCGAAGATCTCGATCATCGAGGAGATCGCGCGCCAGACGAACCTGCTGGCACTGAACGCCGCGATCGAAGCGGCCCGGGCCGGGGAGCACGGAAAAGGTTTTGCCGTCGTGGCGTCGGAAGTTCGTAAGCTTGCCGAACGGAGCCAGACCGCGGCCGCGGAAATCAGCCAACTGTCAGGCACGAGTGTGGAAGTGGCGGAAAAAGCGGGGGCGATGCTGGCCAAGCTCGTTCCCGACATCCAGAAGACCTCCGAGCTGGTGCAGGAAATCAGCGCGGCCAGTAAGGAGCAGACTTCGGGGGCGGACCAGATCAACGGCGCGATTCAGCAGCTCAATCAGGTGATTCAGCAGAACGCCGGGGCCGCCGAAGAGATGTCCTCCACGGCCGAGGAGCTATCGTCGCAGGCCCAGCAACTCCAGGGCACGATCTCGTTCTTCAAGGTCGATGAGCTCGAGGGACACGCGCACCGCAGGATCGTATCGCAGCGACCGACCCTCGTCCACCCCGTGGCCCATCTTGCGGCGGGCGTCAAAACACAGTCGAAAGTGGCGTTCCCGCATAAAGGGGTCGCTCTCAACCTGGGAGACCGGCACGGGAAGGGCAACGGCGGCGACCACCACGACGCGGAGTTCGAGAAGTTCTAACAAGGATGGAGGGACGCAGGACGAGAGACGAGGGACGCAACATCATCCGTCGTCCCAGCGAGCAGCGGCAAGCGATCGTCCTTCGTCCATCAACATAATTCAAGGAGGCTGACATGAGCGGTACGGGAATCATGGAAACGACACAATATCTGACCTTCAAGCTCGAAGACGAGGTTTTCGCGCTCGACATCTCGAAAGTGCGCGAGGTGCTCGATTTTACCACCGTCACCAAGGTGCCGAAGACGCCGGAGTTCATGCGCGGGGTGATCAACCTCCGGGGCAGCGTGGTCCCGGTGGTGGACCTCCGGTTGAAGTTCGGCATGAGCAGGACCGAGAACACGGTGAACACCTGCATCATCATCACCGAAGT
>JBGPHF010000239.1:0-3802 GCA_041484215.1 Nitrospirota bacterium | reverse complement strand
ATCGGCAATACCCGCCATGCGCTTTTTCACTATGCCTACCCCGACCTTGCTTCGTACCTGTCCTCGATCAATAAATATTCGTCCCTTGCCGTTTCCGTTATGGCCGAAAAAGGGATCGATACGTTCAAGGCAGGATGGGTCAACATCCTGTGCCGGCCCGCGCTTACCTTTTTTCTAAAGTATGTCATCAGGCTCGGTTTTCTTGATGGCAAACGCGGGCTCGTTTTGAACCTGTTCCACTCCTATTACGTGCTTGCGAAGTATGCAAAGGCGTGGGAATGGAGAGAGAACAACAGCGCGAAAGGCGCCCTGCGCTAGCGCGAGCACTCGTAATCACTGGGACTGCGAAATACGGAGTTATGAAGATTCTCTTTGTGAATAATTTCAGAGGACGGGGCGGGGGAGAAGAGTTCCTGCGCGACCTGCTTCCGGGGCTTGTGGCAAAAGGGGTGCAGGTAGGTCTTGTCTGCAGACCCGGTACTCCGCTCGTGGACATGTTCAGGGACAGTGAAGTCTCACTCCATCAGGTTCAAAGGTCCGGCAGGCACCACGTGAGCGCGGTATTTGAGACAGCGAAGGTAATCCAGCAGGGCGGATACGAGATCATCGATATCCAGCGGGGTCACGACATCATTCAGTCATGGCTTGCGGCCGCGCTTTCCGGCCGTAAACCCGTTCTCATGTACACGACCCAGGTGCCGGAATTCATCAAATCGCGTTTTCTCCTTTCACGTATGAAAAAAATCGTAACGATCTCGCGCCACATCAGGGACAGGATAACTTCTTATTTTCCAAAGATTGCTTCACGGACCAGCATTATCTATTACGGCATCGACTTCAACAAGTTCAACCCCGGGAACCTCCGCCGTGGTTCGCTCAGGGACCGTTTCGGGCTTTCATCCGAGACCCGGATTATCGGCACGGTAGGGGACCTCTGGAAGAACCAGATCGAGTTCCTCGACGCCCTTGTCCTTATACGGAAAGAACTTCCCGGCTCGCGGTTCGCGCTGGTGGCCTCTGATACGGGAATAGGCCAGATCGAGGAGTTCAAACGACGCGCGGACGCGCTCGGCCTTACTGATTCTCTCCTCTGGACCGGAAGGCTGCCCAAGGAGGATATGCTCTCCTTTTACGCGGACATCGATATCGCGGTCAGCACCCATAGAAACGAGGGCTTCGGCATCTGGGTGCTTGAAGCGCTCGCCATGGGAGCGCCGGTGGTGTCGGTGAACGAGGGCGGCATACGCGATTCGCTCGAAGGCTGTCCGGCCGGCGTGCTCGTGGACGGCGGAGTTCGTGAGATGGCGGAAGCGGTCCTCCGGATTTTGCGGGACCGTTCCCTCAGGGCTCGCATGTCCGAGGCCGGACCTCGCTGGATTGCTGAAAAATACAAACGCGAACGCATGGTGGAAGACTACTACCGGTTTTTCCAAACGCTCGCCACAGAAAGAAAAGTCCCATGAAGCTTACCGTTATCGTGCCGACGTATAACCGTCCCCAGGCCCTCAAGCTCTGCCTTTTGAGCCTGGCGAAGCAGAGTCTTTTGCCGCATGAAGTCATGATCGCCGATGACGGAAGCGGCCCGGAAACCCGGGCCATGATTGAGGAGATGCGGCAGGAGCTCAAAGATCTCTTCCCCGTCAGGCATGTCTGGCACGAGGACGTGGGTTTCAGGAAACCGAAGATCCTGAATGAAACGGTCCGGCAAGCGAGCGGAGATTACCTGATTTTTATCGACGGAGACTGCATGGCGCACCGGCATTTCGTCCGAACGCACGTGCAAAAGGGCGGCCCTGACAGGATTCTGAGCGGCAAGCGCGTCGAGCTCGGGAAAAAATTGACGGAGCGGCTTCTCTCCAAAGGGAAACTGCTGAACTCGCTCACCCCCCGGCTCCTCTGGGATTCTCTCAGGGGCGGGTCACGCAAGGCAGAGGAAGCCATTGTGATACGAAGTCCCTTCCTGCGAATGCTTGCCCACCGGGATCGGATCACCGACGACGGCGTGTGGGGATGCAATTTCAGCCTGTATAAAGAACTCTTTATCGCAATCAACGGCTGCGATGAGGATTTTTTGGACGGCTCCATCGAGGACAACGATCTGGGCATCCGCGTGCTCAATCAGGGAAAGCGTGTGCAATCGGTGCGGGGCCTCGCTATCATCTTTCACCTGTGGCATAAGTCGTCCTGGAGTTTTGAAAACGAAAAATACCAGAATAATCTGGCTATTCTGAAGCAACGGATTTCGAAAAAGGAACAATTTTGCAAGAACGGAATAAGGAAGCTCTAGTCCAAAAGGGGTCGTTTCTATGAACATATTGCAGATGATATCGAAAAACGACCGTTACGGGGCTCAGAGAATATTTTTGGACCAGGTCGCGACTTTGCAAGCCCGTGGCCATAACGTCGTGGTGGCCACCCGCGGCCAGGAAGGGTATGTGACCGACTCCGTGCGGAAACTGGGGGTCGAGTGCCACGGGTTGGTGATGAAGGGGATCGGCGATCTGCTGTTCCTCCGCAGGCTCGCGCGGGAAAAAGAGATAGACGTCATCCACACGACCCTTGACCGGGCCGATTATCTCGGTATCGTCCTTTCGTGGGTAACGGGAATTCCCGCGGTCACCACCATGATGGTTCCCCGCTGCCACCCCGGTTTCCGGTTCGCGCGCAAGGTGATCGCGCTTTCAGATATGCAGCGAAAGCTGCTGACGGAAAAAAAGATATCAACCAAGAAGACCCTCGTTATCAGACCCGGCATCGACGTAGAGCGCTTTACGAAACCGGACGCGGCAATCAAGGAAGCCTGGAAGACCAAACTCGCCATCGACAAGTTCAGCACCGTCTTTTGTCATATATCGAGTCTGCTCACGAGAAAAGGCCATTCCGTTTCCGTGGAACTGGTGAGTGAGTGTAAAAAGAGAGGGGAAGAGCCGCTGCTCATCATTGTCGGCGACCCTCTCCAGGGAGTATATTACAAGTCGCTTCTTCAACAGAGCAAAAAGTTGGGGATCGAGAACAATATATTTTTTACGGGCTGGACCCGGGACATTCCTGAACTTCTGTCTTTGAGTCATTTCACGGTCCTTCCTTCGGAGAATGAGGCACTGGGTGTCGTTCTTATGGAGGGTATGGCAGCGGGAACGCCGATCATCGCCCGGGAAGGAGAGGGGGGCGCTGAACTGATTGGGGAGTACGGGACCGGGTTTCAGTACACACCTGCGGAAGGGGTTGCCTCGCTTGCTCAGAAAGTCGTCGATCTGCGAAAGGACCGGATCCGGTTCCGTGAGCTGTCTGACCGATGTAGAATGGCCGCGCACGAAGACTTCACCCTTACCCGGTTCGGAGAGCGGCTGGAGAACGTATATCAAGAAGTCATACAAGGATAACGCGCCATTTTTATGCCTGATATCTCTTTCATCATCATAAACTGGAACACGAGGCAGCTTTTGCTCGACTGCCTGGCTTCCGTGTATCAAACTGTACGGATCGCTTCCTTCGAGGTATTGGTGGTAGACAATGGGAGCGCTGATGGAAGCGTGGAGGCCGTTGCGAGGGAGTATCCCCGGGTGAAGCTCCTTGCGAACGCCCGGAACGAAGGTTTTGCAAAGGCAAATAATGCCGCCATCCTGCGCATGAGCGGGAGGTATGCCGTGCTTTTGAACAGCGATACGCTCCTGAAAAAGGGGGCGATCGATGCCCTGTTCGCTTTTATGGAAGCGCATCCCGATGCCGGCATGTGCGGTCCTCAGTTGCTCTATCGCGACGGTTCAAAACAGACATCAACGGGTGTCTTTCCCGATATTTT
>JBGPHF010000238.1:0-3820 GCA_041484215.1 Nitrospirota bacterium | reverse complement strand
CGGGATGATGCCGTCCACGCTGCTTTCCGGTTTTGTATTTCCGATCGAAAGCATGCCGAAGTTCTTTCAATATTTTACGATGCTCCTGCCGGCGCGCTGGTTCATGCGCATCGCCCGCGACACGTTTCTGAAGGGCTCGGGTCTTGTTGAGCTTGCCGGACCTTTTCTCGCGCTTTCGCTCCTCTGCTTCCTGATGATTTTTATGGCCACGCGCCGCTTTAAGAGGGACCTTGAGCCATGACCCAAACTTTGCTCGGCTTCATTAAAAAGGAACTGAGGCAAACGCTCCGGGACCCCAGGATGAGGATAATCCTGTTCGTTCTGCCGGTCATCCAGCTTACTATCTTCGGCGTCGCCATTTCGAACGAGGTAAAAAACATCCGTCTCGCCGCTGTCATCGATTCCCGGGACACGGTCCTGCGGACCATCTATGAGCGGAGCATTGCCGGCAAATGGTTCCTTCCTGCGCATTCCACGGAGCAGGACCCGTATATGATGATCGAGGCGGGCGATGCGGATGCGGTGCTGGTGCCGCCTCCGGGAGGGTTTACGCGCGCGCTCGGACGCGGGAACGTTCATTTACAACTGCTGGTCAATGCCACGAACGTGGTCAAGGCGCAGGCGGTTGAAGCCTATCTGCAAAACATCATCCAGCAGACCGTCCGGGACGAGCTCGGTGTGGCCCCTCCGGTCCTTCCGATTCAGATCCGCACGCGGGTATTGTTCAACCCAGCCCTGGAAACGTCGATCTTCATGGTCCCCGGCGTCATCTGCATGCTGATGATCATCTCGACGATGGTGATGTCCAATATCGCGATCGTCCGCGAAAAAGAGTTGGGAACGTTCGAAATGCTGATCTCGGCGCCGGTATCGCGGTCCGAGGTCATTTACGGGAAGACGATCCCGTACGTCATTCTCGGGATGTCCAACCTGCCGCTGGTCCTTGCCGTGGCGGTGTTTATCTTCCACGTCCCGATGCGAGGATCCCTGCTGGTCTTGACCGCGGCCGCATTCGCTTTCGTCTGCACTGCCGTGGCGCTGGGGACTCTGATCTCCACCTATTGCAAGAACCAGCAGCAGGCGAGTCTTGCCGCATTCCTTTTTATCTTTCCGATGATCATGTTTTCGGGACTCATGTTTCCGCTCGAGAACATGCCGGCTGCGCTTAGGTGGATCGCGTACCTCGACCCGGTTGCGCATTATATGGGCCTGCTTCGCAACATCATGCTCAAAGGCGGGGAAACGGGCTATGTAGTCACCCACATCTCTTATCTGGCCGCCATGGCCGTTGTCAGCGTGATCGCCAGCTTCCGGCGCTTCCATACCACATTGGAATAGCCCTTAGACCAAACGGGTTCGAGCGAACGTTCTTGCAAAAATTATCAGAGTCCTTTAATAAATTTTCAACTTTTTATGCTATATTATTGTACAACTGTTTTACCATGGGTTCATTCTTCTCCCGCCTTATTGCTGTCATCAACGCTACAAATGTAAATTTGATTTATCTGGAGGCTGTATGGATTCGTGGAAGTGTACCGTATGCGACTGGACTTATGACCCCGCTATCGGCGATCCGGACGGGGGGATCGCGCCCGGCACGCCATTCGAAAAAATACCCGACACCTGGGTATGCCCGGTCTGCGGCGCAGGCAAAGACGCTTTTGAAAAAGTTTAAACTTCGTTCGATATCGGAAACGTGGTCGATCGGTAAATCATCCCTTGAAAGGAGACGTCATGACGTTATCGCAAGGTAAGTCAATATTTATGTGGGGAACGGCGATATCGGCGCTGATTTTTCTCGTTCTCAGCTACGATTCGCTCGTGAAGATGCCCCAAAGAACTCATGAGGAAAAACTGGATGCCCATGTCGCGGCGGGCAAGTGGGTTTGGCAGAAGTACAACTGCAACGACTGCCACACGATCCTCGGAATCGGGGGCTATTATGCCCCGGACGTAACAAAGGTCATGAGCACCCGGGACAGCGAATGGGTCGCGCGGTTCATGAAGGACCCGGAAAAAGTCTGGCCGAACCCGAGAAAAATGCCGAACCTCCATTTGCAGGACCAGGAGGTCGCCGACGTGGTCGCGTTCCTGACCTGGGTAAACGGCATAGATACGAACAACTGGCCCCCAAAACCTCTTGTGGCGGCAGCGGTGACCTCCATTACCCCGGGTGAGGCGGTTTACAAAGCCCAGGGCTGCTCCGCATGCCACACGATCGCCGGGGTCGGCGGAAAGGTCGGGCCCGACTTGTCCATGCACGGCGGGATGCATAACAAGAAGTGGATTATGGATCAGATAAGGAAGCCGAAAGCGCACAATCCGAAGTCCATTATGCCGGGCAATTCCAAGCTTTCTAAAAAGGAACTTGAGGACCTCGCGAGCTATATCGCGGGTCTGCGGTCAGGAGGGACAATATGAAATACGAATCACAGAAGATCGCGTACAACTACTTTGTCGTCGCCGTACTGCTCTTCGGGCTCCAGGTCATTTTTGGCCTGATTACCGGCGCCAAGTATGTGTGGGACTACGACCCGCTGATGAGTATCCTTCCGTTCAACACCGCGCGGGCGATTCACATAAATCTGCTCGTGGTCTGGCTCTTGTTCGGTTTCATGGGGGGGACGTACTACCTCGTGCCCGAGGAAACGCAGACCGAGATATATAGTAAGGCCCTGGCGAACATCCAGCTCATCCTGTTCGCAATCATCGGCGTCACGGCCGTAACCGGCTATATCTTCGGCTGGACCTGGGGCATGCCGTTCCTGGAGCAGCCCACGGTGCTGAAATTCGGCATCGTCGTGGTGGCCCTGATTTTTCTCTATAACATCTTCATGACCATGATGAAGACGAAGAAGTGGACGGTGATTCAGGGCGTGCTGTTGGGCGGCTTGGTGATGCTCGCGGGCATGTTCCTCTTCGGAGTCTTTTTCATGAAGAACCTGGCGACCCAGTACTTCTGGTGGTGGTGGGTGATCCACCTCTGGGTCGAGGGCGCGTGGGAACTGGTGACCGGCGCGATCATGGCCTTCATCTTGATGAAACTCACTGGGGTGGATCGGGAACTGGTGGAGAAGTGGCTGTACGTCGAGGTCGGCCTCGTCCTGTTCACGGGCATCGTGGGCATCGGGCATCATTACTACTGGATCGGCACTCCCTCGTACTGGCTCTGGTGGGGAGGGATCTTCAGCGCGCTCGAGCCGCTGCCCATCCTGTTCATGGTCATCGATACGCTTCGCGCGGTGCGGGAACGGAAAGCGGAGATCACGAACCGGGTGGCCCTGTCCTGGGCCGTCGGCTGCGCGGTGATGCACTTCTTCGGCGCGGGCGTCTGGGGGTTCGCCCATACGCTTCCGCAGATCAATCAGTGGACCCACGGCACGCAAATAACGGCCTCGCACGGACATTTTGCGTTTTTCGGCGCCTACGCCATGCTGAACCTCACGGTCATGTACTTCGCCCTGCCGCAGCTCAAAAAGCAGGGGACCTTCAATCCGTCGCTGGGAGTTACGGCGTTCTGGTTCATGTGCTCCTTCATGGCCTTGATGGCCCTTGCCCTTGCGGTGGCCGGAATCGTCCAGGCTTATTTCCAGCGCGTACTCGGCATGGATTTCCTCACGACACAGGGATACATGAGGTTATGGTACGCCGTATTCTGGGTATCTGCATGGGGCTTTGCAGCAGGCGTGGTGATGTTCATTGTTGATTTCTTCGGATTCAAGGCGGTCCGGAAAGCGGGCTAGGCCGCGTCCGGGGAAAGCAGCGTTCAATCTATACCGAAACCCCTGCCTGTCTGCAGGGGTTTTTTTATACGCTGGAT
>JBGPHF010000237.1:0-3843 GCA_041484215.1 Nitrospirota bacterium | reverse complement strand
CTTTCCCGGCCTTCATGTCCAAAAGACCGCTCTCGAGCACGGCGTAAGGTTCTCGGGCTGCACCGTCCATTTCGTGGATGCGGGCATGGACACCGGTCCGATCATCATCCAGGCCGTGGTGCCGGTTCTGGACAATGATACCGAGGACAGCCTTTCCGAGCGAATTCTGAAGCAGGAGCACACGATCTATTCCCGGGCCATCCAGCTCTTCGCGGAGGGACGCCTTGTTGTCAACGGCAAAAGGGTCCGCGTAAGCGGCTCTGAAGAAACGTCAGATAAATTTCTCATTCATCCCTGAAATTATCGCTGAAATCCTACTACTGCGGAAGTTTGCTCCGCCGTCACTCACCATCGAGGACCGCCCTGATTTTTTTCAGAAGGTCCTCAGGACGAACGGGTTTTGAGATGAAATTGCGGCCCTCGTCCGTTTTCCTGCTGAACTGCTCCCGGTAACCGCTCGTGAACAGGACCTTGACGTCCGGCTTTATTTTGATCGCTTCGGCGTACACTTCTTCGCCCCTTTTCTTCGGCATGACCGCGTCCAGAAGAATGAGGTCGATTTTTCCGAAGAACTTTTTGAACAATCGCACCGCTTCTTCGCCGTCCACGGCTTCTACGATCGAATACCCTTCATCACTCAGCACGGACAGGGTCGTCCTCCTCACATCATCGTCGTCTTCCGCCACCAAAATCGTTTCCGTACCGCCGCGGACCGCTTCGTGCTTCGCCGTAACAACGGCACCACCGACCACCTCCTCTGCCTTGGGAAGATACAGGTCGAACGACGTCCCCGCGCCGGGCTTGCTGGTTACCGTGATATAACCGTTGTGCTGCTTGACAATGCCGTACACGATGGAAAGTCCGAGGCCGGTCCCCTTGCCCACGCCCTTGGTCGTAAAAAAAGGCTCGAAGATATTCTTCAGCGTCTTTTCATCCATGCCGATGCCCTCGTCGCTCATGGTCAACCGAACATACGCGCCCGGTTTTCCGTACCCATGGCTCTTGGTGAACTCCTCGCCCAGTTCCGCGCTACGTGTAGTGACCGTCAGCCGCCCGCCCGTGGGCATGGCGTCCCTGGCGTTGGTCGCCAGATTGAGCAGCACTTGCTCCATCTGGCCGCTGTCCGCCATTACCATCTGGTCATCCGTGCTCAGGGACGACGTCAGTTCCACATCCTCTCCGAGGACCTGGACCATGAGCTGCTGCACGTTCCTGACGAGCTGGTTCAGATCCACGACGCCGGGATTGTTGGCTTGTTTTCTGCTGAACGCGAGGAGGCTCCGGGTGAGGTTCGCGGCCCGTTCCACGGTGGTTAGGGTTTGGTCGACGTACGCCAGGAGCGGGTCCCCTTTTTTCATCTTTTTCTGAAGCAGGTAAAGATAGCTGATAATAGCGCTCAGGATGTTATTGAAGTCATGGGCGATGCCGCCCGTAAGCCGTCCCACAGCCTCCATCTTCTGGGCATGCAGGAGCTGGTCCTTGAGCATCCGCTCCGCCGTAACGTCGCGGTAGATCCCCCGGTATGCCCTGATCGACCCGGTTTCGTCATACACGGGCGTCGCCGTGACCAGGACGGTCACCGTCTCGCCATCTTTCTTCCTTAGTTTTACCTCGTGGTCCTTTATGAAACCTCGATCCGCCACGATCTGCTTGACGTTTTCCCGTTCGCGTGCGTTTTGATAAAGCTCTGTTCCCACGTCAACCGCCATCACTTCTTCCTTGGAGCCATAGCCGAGCAGTTCCACTCCCGCGGGATTTATATCGCTGACCCGGTCCTCGGGGGTATCGACGATTATGCCGTCTTTCGAATCCTCGAAAAGGGCGCGGTAACGCTTCTCCGATTCGAGAATAACGTTTGTCTGCTCGTGGAGCCTGAGCGACGTGTCATTCAAGGCCGACATGAGCCGCTCTATTTCCACGGAACTTCGGACGACCTGGACCGTTTCTCCGCGCTGTTCCTTGAGCCTTGTTGCGAATTCGGTTATGTTCCTGATCGCCTTGATGTGTCTGCTCAAAAAAAAGATGAGCAAAAGAGCGCTAATCGCCACCACGGGTACCGCTGTGCGCAGCGACTCCCTCCATATACGTTGCTGCAGCTCCTCGATGACGTGCAGGCTGTACTCAAGCTCCACCCAGCCGAAAACGGCGGTCTGGCCCATGGGCTGCCAAACCACGATCCGGTCCTTCTGAAACTCCACCGTCGGCCTGCCGCCCTCCGGAAGACGCATGGTCGTTGGAGCATAATTCACGGACAACGCAGCGCCGACAGCCCGGTGCACCTGGCTCAGGACGGTCCCGCTTGCGTTGGTAAGGGTAATTGCCAGCACCGAGCGCCGTTCCGCGGTTTTCACGAGCAAAGCCTCCATGGAGGCGAAATCATCGGTGAGCACATAGTTCACGCTCAGGTCCGCGATATTTTTCGCGATAACCGTGGCTTCTTCCTCAAGCGCGCGGGCCAAATGTTGAGATTGCGCCCTGGTGGTCTGCCACGCATAAAAACCGATCGTGACGACCAAAAGGAGGGTTACCATGCTCGCCACTTGAGCGTAGAGCCGCCTCGGCAACAGGCCTCGTATAAGCGCATGCCCCTTCTTTATCTGCACCATGACTTAACCTGAATTCGGGGAAGAGATGCTGTTCCGCATCGCGCGGATGCATGCCCCTGGGATACGCGGTTTCTCATACTAAAAGTATATCGCATTTAGTATTCGTAAGCAGAGACCCCGGGAACCGAAACGCGGTCAGGAGGGGGAAGGTACTGATACTTAAGTAGGAAGAATTTCAGGTAAGTACTTCAAGCATGGTCGCGCATCCGATAATACTTTTCCAATTCCTCGGTGAATCGTTTCTTATCGATGGGAGGTATCTCGATGCCTTCCCCAGGAGTCCCGTGCTCTGCGTAGAAGCGCTCAGGCAGAAAATCGTCAGCCTTCGTAAAACCGTTTTCCCTATTGTATCTCCGCTCCGCGAGTATGATTTCCTCGCCTGTTTTCATGAGGCCCTGGCCGGTGAACGGAATTCCCGTTGCCGCGGCGAGCATCTGGCCGTATTCTTCCAGAGACGCGCCCAAAAAAGCGAAGGCGCAGATCGAGAGCGAATCCACGACCGCGTTGTTGTCCTCGGCTATTTTGATCATGCGCGCCTTGCCGTCGAAGCTGAAACGGTCCACGGCAACGGGCTTGCGCAGAATTTCCTGGCTGATGGGGTAGGCCCGGAGATGGCACCCGCCGCGCGTCGAAGTCCCGTAGGCAAGGGCTAGGCCGTAGGAGCCGCGAGGATCATACGCGGGAAGTTCGAGCCCTTTCACGCTCATCGAAAGCCCGGGTTTGCCGAGCGCTTCACAGAGCCGCTTCGAGCCCTCGGCGATCTTGTCTCCTTCACCTTCCCGGTACGCGGTCATTTTTAGCATAGCGAGCATCTCATCGCCGGACATAAACCTTCCGCGCGCCTCGCCAAAGGCGGCGAACGTGGAGGCCGCGGAAATCGTATCCATGCCGAAATTATTGCACAAGACATTGGCCTTCACGATGGACTCGGCATCCGAGTTCAAGTTCAAGGCCCCGAAGTGGGAAAGCGTCTCGTACTCAGGCACGGGCCTTCCGCACGACGTCTCTTTCTTGCACTGGATGGGACAGCTCGCGCACCCGTGTTTTTTAAAGCCGAATTCTTTTTTGAGAGAAGGTCCGGAGTAGGAGCGCGCAGCCGGGAAGAAGGTCTTTTTGAAATTCTCCGTGGGCGCCATCTTCCGCTGGCCCACGATGTCAACGAGCGTTGCCGTACCGTATTCGCCCAAACCCAGTTCACCCATGACCACGGGCGAGGCGCGCAAAAGCCGCATCACGT
>JBGPHF010000236.1:0-3844 GCA_041484215.1 Nitrospirota bacterium | reverse complement strand
CCTGATTGTTAGCACCAGCTTCTCGCTCGTGATCTTCCGCTCCTCCTTGTCCAGGAGGGTCTCGCGGATGTCGGCGAAATGGCTCGCCTCGCGGAACGCGCCCCCGCGCAGGAGCCCGTTAAAATCCATGACCGACCCGGCTCCAACGAAAGTTTCGTAATCCTTCACCTCCGGGATACGGCGGACATAGTCGCCCACTGCCCGGGCCACGCGGTCCGTATTCTCGATCACGGTTCCCACGGGCATGTCGATAGACACGAGGAAGGTGTTCTTGTTCGCTTTGGGCAGCATCCTGAACTTCACCCATTGCAAAAGCGGAAAACTCATGGTAACGAGAAATGTTGCCGCGATGATCGATAAAAAGATCTTTCGCTTAACAGGGTTCGCCAGGAGCGGCCCCAGGATACTCTTGTAGATCCGGTAGCTCTTCGTCTCCTCCAGGGACGGAGGACTGTCCGCATGATCGTCCGCTTTCATCAGGCGGTAGCTCGCCCAGGGCGTCACGATAAACGCCACAAAGAGCGAGGTGATCATGGCCACGGGCACGTTAAAGGGGATCGGCATCATATACGGCCCCATCATCCCGGTCACGAAGGCCATGGGAATGAATGCCAGCACCACTGTAAGCGTCGCCAGGATCGTGGGCATGCCGATCTCGTTCACCGCCAGGATCGCGCCCTGAAGCCGGGAGTGCTGCTGGAGTTTATAGTGGCGGTGGATGTTCTCGACCACCACGATAGCGTCGTCCACCAGAAGGCCGAGCGAGAGAATGAGCGCGAAGAGCGTGATTCGGTTGATGGTCTGGCCCGCGATCATGCCCACGGCAAGAGTGATGAAGAGCGTCAGCGGAATGGCCAGGGCCACGATCGCCGCCTCGCGCCAGCCAAGGGTAATGAAGAGCAGGACGAGTACGACGATGATCGAGACCACGAGATGAAATACGAGCTCGTTCACCGCGTCGTTCGCGTTCTTGCCGTCGTTCCGCGTGATGGTTACGTCGATCCCCGGCGGAATCTGCGTCTTCTTCAGTTCTTCGAGCTTCTTTAAGATTTCATCTGATATTTTTACGGCATTGAGCTTCTGCCGCTTGGCCAAGGCCACCGTGACGGCGGGCCGCTCACCGGCGTCCGCGTTCCCCGCAAAAGCTATGCGCGTGAGCTTCACCGTCTCTTCAAAACCATCGGTCACATCGGCCACGTCGCCCAGATAAACCGGCTTGTTGTTCGCGACGCCGACAACGGCGTTTTTCACGTCCCCGGCTTTTTCAAAGAACCCGCCGGTTTCGAGACTGAGTTTTTTATTCCCCTGCTCGAGCTCGCCGGACAGAAGATTGGCATTCGATACGTTGATCGCGCCCGCGATCTGGAGCGGCGAGAGGCCGTAGCCCGCGATTTTCTGCGGATCGAGCGTCACGCGCACCTGCCTGCTCCGGCCGCCGAGGACCGCGGTGTTGCCCACACCCGGGACCCTTCGGAGTTCATCGAGCACGTGGTCGGCCACGAGCCGGAGATGGGAATCATCATAATTCCCCGACGCCGAGTTCGAAAGCGTGATCGCCACGATCGGCACGTCGTCCACGTCAATGGGCTTTACCAGGGGCTGCGAAGCCCCGGAAGGCGAAACATCCATGTTGGACATGAGCTTGTCGTAGAGCTTGACCATGGACCGTTCCTTGTCCTGGCCCACGTAAAACTTCACGGTCACGATCGACATCGAATTCATCGACACCGAGTAGACGTTTTCCACTCCGGGAATTTCCCAGAGCTTGGCCTCGAGCTTTTTCGAGACCAGCTCCTCGACTTCCTTCGCCGAGGCGCCGGGCATCATCACCATCACGTTCGCCGCGGGCACCGTGATCTGCGGGTTTTCCTCGCGCGGCGTGAACCACAGAGCGAACAGCCCGAGCACCGCCGTAGCCGCCATGAGCAGCACCGTAAGCTGAGAGTTGATGAAGTATTGGGTTATCTTGCCGCTGATGTTGAGTTTCATGATTAAGATTCCAAATCTGCCACGGAGTCACAGAGACACGGAGAAATAAATGAAAAGATTGATGCCGTCTCTGTGCCGCAGTGTCTCTGTGGCTGCCGCTTCAGTTTACATTCTGCGCCGTCACGACTTTTCTTCCATCTATCTTCGCGTCTTGCTTGCTCACGATCACCCGGTCGCCGGCTTTGAGCCCGGACCGGGCCTCGATGCCGTCTCCGTAGGCGTCGCCGGGCTCTATCATCTGGAACACGGCGCTTCCCGCCGGAGATACGATATAGACGCCGGTGATGCCCGACAGGGAGACAAGCGCGGACTTCGGGACAACGATCGCCTCGCGGGTCCCGGTGCTGAAGAAGGCCTTGCCGTACATACCGGTGATGAGACCTTTATTCTCCGGGATGTCCACCTTGACTACGAAGGAATGGGTCCTGATGTCGGATGCGGATACCACCTGCGCCACCCGCGCCTTGAGTTCCCTGCCGGGAAGCGCGTCGATCCTGACCGTCACCATCCTGCCGGGCTGCGCGAAACGAATATCCTGCTCCTTCATGGTCACTTCAAGCCTGAGGTTCCTGTTGTCTTCTATCTTGATAAGCGGCTGGCCCGGAAGCGCCATCTCGCCCAGGTTGATCCGCTTCTCCACGATCTGGCCGCTGATCGGCGCCGTGATCGTGGTATAACTCTCCATTGCCTTTGCCGCGTTCAAGCCGGCCTTGGCGGACTCGAACCCGAGCGTCGCCTGGTCCATCTCCATCTGCGTGGCCGCCTTTTCGTCAAAGAGTGACTTGATGCGGTCGTGCTGAAGCTGTGCGTTGTTGTACGCCGCCTGGGCCTGGTAAAGTTGGGCGCTGAGCTCGCCGCTCTCGATCCTGAGGAGCAGTTTGCCCCGGCCCACGAGGTCGCCCTCGTTCACGGTCAAGGCAACCACTTTTCCCATCACCTTGCTCGAAAGCACCGAGATGCTCCGCGAATTCAGCGTTCCTACTGCGGACACGACGGAGGCGACGGTCTTGGGCTCTACGGTTATGGTTGCTACGGAAACCGGCGTCTCGGCCTTCGGTGCATTTGCGTAGCTGCTGTCTCTCCCAAAGACCAGGTGAGCGATTCCGAAAACGGCCAGCGCGCCCACAACGCACAAACCGTAAATTTTTTTCTTGTCCAATGCGCTGATTATTTCTTTTATGCTTTTCATATCCATGCTGTTCCCCTTTGATTTGAAATTCTGCGTTTACAACGTTCCCTTCGCCAGCTTCAGCTCCGCCTGGGCGACGTTATTGTCGTACAGGGCCTGGAGCGCGTTCGTGCGGACTCGGATCAGCGCGCTCTCCGCGCCCAGAACGTCGACAAACGAGGTCATGCCGGTCTCATACCGTTTCTGCACGATTCGCAGGCCCTCCTCGGCCTCCTGCACCGACGAGGCGGTCGCCGCGATGCGGTCGAGCGACGCCGTTACATTATAAAAGGCCTGCCGCGCCTGGAGCTCAACCGCGGAGCGGGTCTGCTCTTCCAGCGCTTTCATCCTGCTGTTTGCCGCGAGCGCCTCTTTTACTTTTGACCGCGTCACGAGCCCGTCGAAAAGGTTCCATTGCAAGACCGCCATCACGGCCCAGCTCTTGGCGTCGTCTCCGGCTGCGTGGCCGCTATTCCAGTCCACCTGGCCCATGAGGTTCAGGCTCGGGAGATAATCAGTGCGGGCCTGGCTTATGGATTTTTCGGCATTCTGCCGGTTCAGGTCCGTGGCGATAAGATCGGGGCGCTTGGATGCCGCTTCGTCGAGCACGGCAGTCATGTTATCATTGAGATCCTGTTGGGCAAGCGAGCCCGCAAGCTCGTATTCCGTTCCCTGCGGCACGCCCAT
>JBGPHF010000235.1:0-3878 GCA_041484215.1 Nitrospirota bacterium | reverse complement strand
GAGTTCTCCGGACCGGGGACTCCGGGGAAGGGTTTGGGAACGAGCGGGACAGCGACCTTGCCGAGCTTCATGACTTTCACGTAAAGCGTGGCCAGGATCTCCGCCGAGGAGCAGGCCTGGGAAAGATATCCCCCGTTATTCTTGATCGTGTGCTCCAGCACCCGCCGCCGAATCCCGGCCGCCGTGCGCTTCACTTCATCCTGCCACAAAGAAGAACTACTTTTTATATTTGCTGCCTTCATGTCCCGTCCACTTTCTCCTTATGCGAAATCTGATCTTTTACCGACCGCGATAGTCGCAGAAAAAAAGGTCTCTATAAAAACTCAGGGGTTTAACTCAACGAACTCTGGGGGAAGGGTCGATTTTATGGCGTGATTATCACGCATGGATGGATAAGAGTCAAGCGAAAATGGCTACGAAATCCGGCGCCACAGATTACTCCCCGGCGCCTGCGGCGCTCAGCGCCCTGCCGCTCTTCTCCTGGTCCTCGAAATAGATCTCGACCCCTTGGGGAGGTATCGCCGGACTGAAGTAATTTCCCTGCACCATGTCGCACTTCAGCAGGCGGAGGATCTTCCACAACTCCTCGGTTTCCACGCCCTCGGCGATCGTCTTCAGGTTGAGGCTCCTGGCCATGGCAATGATGGCGCTCACCAGGGATGACGCGTCGGAGTCGAGCGTCAGGTCCCGAATGAAGGATATGTCGATCTTCAGGTTGTCGAAGGGAAATTTTTTCAGATAGCTCAGCGACGAATATCCGGTGCCGAAATCATCGAGTGAAATGGATATACCCGCTTCCTTGAGCTTTTTGAAAACTATTTGGGCGTACTCGACGTTCTGCATGAAGGTGCTCTCGGTAATCTCCAGAACGAGCAGTTTCGGGTCGATCCGGGCCTGGGTGACCATGGCGAGGATCGACTCGGCAAGGTCTTTTTTCCGAAACTGCACCGTCGACAGGTTGACCGAGACCGGGACCGGCTGGTACCCCTGATCGAGCCACGAACGGATCTGCATGCAGACCGAGTTCGTAACCCAGTCTCCAACCTCGATGATCAGGCCCGTGTCTTCGAGCACGGGAATAAACTTGTCCGGGGAAATGATGCCTTCGCTCGTGCTGTTCCACCGAATGAGAGCCTCCATGCCCATAAGCTTCTGCGTATTGACGTCCCAGTAAGGCTGGTAATAGAGCATGAACTCGTTGTTCTTGTAGGAGTTGAACAGCCGTTTGTCGATCGATGCGAATTCCATGGCCTTTATGTTCATGTCCCGGGTGTAGAACTGGGAGTTGTTCCGGCCTTGCTGCTTTGCCTTCGAGAGCGCGATGTCGGCGTTTTTCAGAAGATCATGGGCGCTTTCTCCGTCGTAGGGATAGGCGGCTATGCCGAGCGCCGCGGTCAGCACGACGTCCTCGCCGCGCACTTTGATGGGTCGCGAGATGTTTCCCATGATTTTTTTTACGACCAGGACGATGTCATTGGTTTCGGCCACATCAAAAAGCAGAATCCCGAAGTCGTCGCTGCCGAGCCGCGCCACCGTGTCTCCCTCCCGCACGGACTCGGTGAGGCGTTCGGTGATCGTCTTGAGCACCCGGTCCCCGACGGGAAGGCCGTAGCCTTCATTGATCAATTTGAAGCGGTCGATGTCGATGACGAGCACCGCGATGATTTTTTTGCCAAACCGGGCGCGTGCGATCCCCTGGGTCAAGCGATCGAGAAAGAGCGTCCGGTTGGGAATGCCCGTCAGCGCGTCGAAGAAGGCAAGATAATTGAGCCGCTCCTCCATGGTTCGCTGCTGAGTTATGTCTCTGCCGGTGGAAACGAAGTGGGTGATGTTCCCCTTCTGGTCCTTGAGCGGCGTTATCATTTCATAGACATAGTAGAGTTGACCGTCCTTTTTCCGGTTCGTAAAAATCCCCTGGAAAGCGCGGCCGGCAAGGAGCGACTCCTTCATTTCCGCGAAGAAGCTCTCATCCTGGAGTCCGGACCGCCAGAGGTCCCGGTTTTTGCCCACGAGTTCGCCCCGGCTGTAGCCCGTGATGTCCTCGACCGCTTTGTTGATGTACTCGATGTCCCCCGACGGATCGGTCAGCACGACAAGGTCCGTCGCCTGCTCGACCGACATCGTGAGCTTTTTCATCGATTCCTCGGAGCGCCGCCGGTCGCTGATGTCCCGCGTCACCTTCGAAAATCCCCGGATGTTTCCCTGTTCGTCGCGCAGCGCCGTGATGATGACGCTGGCCCAGTACTTCGAACCGTTCTTGTGCACATGCCAGCATTCCTCCTCGTAGCGGCCGCCTTCGGCGGCCGTCTGGAGAGCGTACTCCGGCTTGCCGAGTTCGATGTCCTCGGACGGGTAAAAAAAGGAGAAGTGTTTACCCATGATCTCGCCGGCGTCGTAGCCCATGATGCGCTCGGCGCCGACATTCCAACTCGACACACGGCCCACGGGATCGAGCGAGATGATGGCATAATCCTTCACCCCGTCGATCAGGAGCCGGAAGCGCTCCTCCGTCTCCCCGAGCGTTTTCTGGGTCCGCAGCCGCTGCATAAGCTCGGACCGGATAACCAGGCCGGAGACGAGAAAAATGCCGATAGCCAGCAGGTTTCCCATGATGATGGAAGTGCCGGCCCGGCTCGTGCTCTCGCGGATGGACCGGTCGAGTTCCCCGAGCCGGCCGCTTTCCTGATCTTTTATTTCGCCGATGATCTTCCGGATTTCCTCCATGAGCTTCGTGCCTCGTCCCGAGAGCAGCACCTTCGTCGCGGCCAGGCGCCCCTCATCGCGCCTCTTCTTGATCACGTACGCGGAAAACCTGAGCTTGCGTTTAACCGCCGGTTCAAGGCGCTGGGCTCGTTGCATTTGTTTGGGATCATCGGCGGTCAGTGTTTTGACAGCCCTAAGCTCCGGCGTGATGTTCTGAAGGGCCGAGAGATAGGGATCGAGGTATTCCTCGCGCGCCGTAATGACGAAGCCCCGCTGCCCGTCTTCTATGTCTTTTAAGCCGGACAACAGGTCTTCGACGGACTGAGTGACATCCGCGGAGTGCCTGCTTTGCTCGAAGGCGGCGATCAGTGCCGAGATGTTTGAATAGGAGATAACGCTGATAAAGAGAAGAATTGCCATTCCGGAGACGATGGCGAATACAACTTTTTGTCCGATCGAAAGCTTCATGGTACTATTCTATCACAGCAAGGGATAAACAGTGGGGGTTGCTCCTGAGAAAATAGAGGGGTATAATAAAAATCGTTCAGACTGAAAGCACCAGGCAGGGTTCGGAATTTTTGCGGAGGGGAAAATGATTCAAGAACGGCTAGCCGCCTTCTCTCTGGCGGGCATAGTCGCATGCGCGGCGCTGGCGGGATGTTCCGGCGCCAAACCCGGTGGTCTCGGCGTCAGAGACAACGGGCTGGCCCCCTGCCCTGTTACCCCGAATTGCGTGTCGAGCCAAAGCAAAGATGTGGAACATAAGGTAGACCCGCTTCCGTATGCGACTTCTGCAACTCAGGCCATGACTGACCTCAAAAAAGTCGTGCTCGGCATGAAGCGAGTGAAGATCATCGAAGAACGTGATTTTTATATCCATGCTGAATTCACGAGTGCGCTCTGGCGATTCGTCGATGACGTGGAGTTTTATTTTGACGAGAGCGCGAAACTTATCCATGTCCGTTCCGCGTCGCGCCTTGGCAAGTCAGACTTCGGCGTAAACCGCAAACGGGTCGAAGCGATCCGCGCGGCATGGGCCGAACAAAACAAGTAATTTTATCGCGAGGAGGCACCCTCTAATTTGTCCGGCAGAGCGCCATCACTTTCCATCATAGTACCCGTCCTTCATGAGTCCAAAACCATCAACGGCCTTATCTCCCATCTCCGGTCTCTTC
>JBGPHF010000234.1:0-3936 GCA_041484215.1 Nitrospirota bacterium | reverse complement strand
CTTTTCGAGATCAGGAGGTCTACCATCGCATTATTCCCCGCTGACTTCGCCAGTGTCAAGGCACTGTCACCATATGTAGTCCGAGCGTTGACATCGGCGCCCGCAGCGATCAACGTCTCCGCGATCTCTGTCAGGCCGAACTTCGCAGCTGTCATCAAGGCAGTAACTCCATTGCTGCCAAGAGCATTAACATTTGCTTTTTTATCCACCAGGATCTTCACTATGTCTGTCTTGCCGAGACCTGTAGCTTTTATGAGCGGCGTTTCGCCGCGATTGTCTCTGATATTCACATCGGCGTTCTTTGTCAACAGGATCTGCATGATCTCGATATTCCCATTGAAAATAGCGAGCGTTAAAGGCGAATCTCCATCATTATCCTTCGTATTCACGTCGGCGTCGGCGTCAACCAACAGATGAACGACTTCATTTTGCTGGCTGCGAACCGCAGCAAGCAAGGCAGTAAAGCCGCGGTGATTTGGCGTGTTCACATTGACACCCTCGGATAATAACGTTTTCACTTTCTGAATATCGCCGGAACCCGCTGCTGATCTCAAGGAATACTCCTTCATCTCATCCGCAGAGGATGGGTGAGCAGTTGAAAATACGAGGAGCGTAATGATGCATAAAACACGGCAACAAGAAGCCGACATGTTCGTCCTCCTTAACCTTGCACTTTTGATTCAAGTAATCCGATTGAGAAGAAGACAGTTTCCCCCATCACAATTATTGCCTGGCCACTCCGGTTTATCATCCTTGCGATGCTCCCGTAGAACCCTCGTTGTTCACCGCGTCAAACCCATTCTAAACGCTTTCTCGTGTCTCGCAAAAACCTTGCGAAAGTGAAAGCCGTATATCGAGAGAGAAATGGCGAGCGGCAGAAGACGCGGCCGCCTGAACAGGGACCAGAAGAGGAGCTTCCAGTACTGGAACCGCTCCCGGCCGATGATACCCAGGCGCACGACGGACTTGACCGCGGCTCGCAGGTGCGATAACTGGATGCGGCCGCCCCGCGCTTGCGGCGGATGGTATTCCTTCAGAAACGTCTTCACCCGCGCGTAGTACACTTTCGGCGAGTAGAGCGTGTTGACGATCTTCCGGTAACCGGTCAGCAGGTGTTCGGCGTTCATCTTCGGAATAAAGTTGATCGAGAAGTCCGTGTTGTCCCCGGTGGGAGCCTTCGTGAGTCTGCCTTCAGCCTTCAGGCGGTGGTAGAGCCTGGTGCCGTGCGGCGCGTTCAAAAGCCCCACCATGGCGGTCGCGATCCCGCTCTCCTGGATGAAGGCGCTCAAGCGCTCGAAGATCGTCGCGGGGTCCTTGTCAAAGCCCACGATGAACCCCGCCTGCACTTCGAACCCCGCGCGTTGGATTTTTTTTACGCTCGCGATCAGGTCGCGGTCCTTGTTCTGGAGCTTGTTGCACTCCGCGAGGCTTTCCTCGTTCGGCGACTCGATGCCCACGAAGACCTTGTCGAAGCCGGCCCGGACCATGAGCGCCATAAGTTCTTCGTCGTCGGCGAGGTTGATGGAAACCTCGGTATTGAGGCCGAAGGGGCGTTTGCGCTTCTCCATCCACTCGATCAGGGCCGGCAAAATATTGGTTTTGAGCTTCCCCTTGTTCCCGATGAAGTTGTCGTCCACGACAAAAACGCCGCTTCTCCAGCCTCTGCTGTAAAGCGCCTCCAGTTCGGCAAGCACCTGCTCCTTGCTTTTCGTTCGCGGCGCCCGGCCGTAGAGCACGGTGATGTTGCAGAACTCGCAATCGAAGGGGCAGCCGCGCGAATATTGTATATTCATCGAGGCGTAGGCCCCGAAATCCAGAAGATCGAAGCGCGGTGTAGGCGTGGCGGAGACGTCCGCCCATTTCGAGGAGGTGTAGACGTGGCCGGCTGTTCCCTTTTTCAGGTCCTCGAGAAAGAGCGGCAGCGTTATCTCGGCTTCGTTCAGGACCAGGTGGTCCACCTGGCCGAATTCCTCGGGGTTCGCGGTGAAGAGGGGGCCTCCGGCGATAACTTTCACGCCGAGCGCCCTGCAGCGGGCGATGACGGATAGCGCGGATTCTTTTTGAATGGACATGGCGCTCAGGAACACGTAATCGGCCCAACGAAGATCCGCGTCAGAGAGCCGTTTGACGTTCTTGTCAGCGAGGCGCAGTTCCCAGTCCGTTGGGAGCATTGCCGCCACGGTCAGAAGCCCGAGCGGAGGAAGACTCGCTTTTTTGGAAATGAACGTCAGCGCGTAGCTGAAACTCCAGAAGGTACGGGGGTACTTGGGATAGACAAGTAGAATTTTCACGGTATCTTCTCCCTCAGTAATGCACGGTTAATTCAACAAGAAGGCTTATTCTCTCTGCCTCGGATCGAGCGCGTCGCGGATGCCTTCGCCCAAGAGGTTGTAGCCGAGCACGGTGACGAGGATGGCGAGGCCGGGGAAGGCGGAGAGCCACCAGGCGATCTCGATGTTGTCCTTGCCGGACGAAAGGAGGCTCCCCCAGGAGGGAGTCGGGGGCTGAACGCCGAGCCCGAGGAAGCTCAGGGCCGATTCGATCAGGATCGCTCCCCCGATGCCCATGGTGGCGGAGACGAGGATGGGGGAGAGGCCGTTCGGCAGGATATGCCTCAGCATGATGCGGCCGTCGCCGGCGCCGATGGCGCGGGCCGCGAGCACGAACTCGCGCTCTTTAAGCGAGATGAACTCCGCGCGGATGAGGCGCGCCGGCTCCATCCAGCTCGTGAGCCCGATCACGATCATGATGTTGATGATGTTGGGCTCCAGAATGGCGATCACGGCGAGCACGAGAAAGATCGTGGGGATGGAGAGCATGATGTCCACGCTCCGCATGATGCCGCTGTCCACCCAGCCCCCGTAATAGCCCGCGAGCGAGCCCAGAAGGATGCCGATGAGCGTGGCGATGCCCACGGCGACGAAGCCGACTTCAAGAGAGATCCTTCCTCCCCAGAGCATGCGCGAGAGCACGTCTCGCCCGAGGTCGTCGGTGCCTAAGAGATGGGGGAAGCCCGGTCCGATGAGGATGTTCTTGATGTCGATGACGGAAGGATCATAGGGGGAGATGAGCGGCGCGAATATGGATAGAATGAATACGAGCGCAACCAGTACGCCGCCGATGACCGCGAGCTTGTTCTTCAGCAGGTAATGCAGGGTTTGAGCTGTAAAAGATTCGGTGTTGTTCGCCATCTTGGTTCCTACCCAATCATTCAACGCAGGCTGAAGCCAGCGGCTGCGCGAATACCCTTGACCCTTGCCCCTGGACCCCGGCCCCTGTCATTTCAGTCTCACCCGCGGGTCCGTGAACGCATACGCGATGTCCGCGAGGAAATTGCCGATCATGGTGAGGAACGCGCCGGGCACCAGAATGCCCATCGCAAGATTGTAGTCTCTTGAGAATACCGCCTGGTAGAGAAGCTGGCCCATGCCGGGAATGCCGAAGACCGTCTCCATGATCACGCTTCCGCCGATGATGCCGGGGAGCGAGAGGCCGAGAATGGTGATGACCGGCATCAGCGCGTTGCGGAGCGCGTGTTTGTAAATGACGGTCCCTTCAGGCAGCCCTTTGGCCCTGGCTGTTCTGATGTAGTCCTGCCGCAGGACTTCGAGCATGTTGTTTCGCATGTACCGGGAAAAACCGGCCAGCCCGCCGAAGGCCGAGACAAAGACCGGCAGGATCAGGTGCTCCGTCCAGTCCGAGAGCCTGCCCCAGAACGTGAACCCCGTTGTGTCCAGACTTTGAATGCCTGAAATCGGGAGCACTCCCCATTGCACGCCAAACAGATAGATAAGCAAAAGGGCAAGCCAGAACGAAGGCGTTGAGAATCCCACGAAAACGAAGATAGTGGTGAAACGGTCCAGGAGCGAGTATTGCCGGGTCGCCGACATGATGCCGATGGGTATTGCGACGAGGAGCACGAGTCCGAGAGAAAGG
>JBGPHF010000233.1:0-3946 GCA_041484215.1 Nitrospirota bacterium | reverse complement strand
GTTCATGAATGCAAGGCGGGGGACTTGATATTTGTCGGCCTGGCGCCAAACCGTCTCAGATTGGGGCTCCACGCCGCTCACCGAGTCGAAGGCCGCCACTGCGCCGTCAAGCACACGAAGTGAGCGTTCCACCTCGATAGTAAAGTCGACGTGTCCGGGCGTGTCGATAATGTTGATACGTTTATCCCGCCAAAAGCAGGTTGTTGCAGCCGACGTGATGGTGATGCCGCGTTCCTGCTCCTGGACCATCCAGTCCATGACAGCGGTACCGTCATGCACTTCGCCGATCTTATAGGAAACACCGGTATAATACAGGATGCGCTCTGTCGTCGTCGTTTTTCCGGCGTCGATATGAGCCATGATACCGATGTTGCGCGTGTTTTCGAGTGTAAACTGCCTAGCCAAACTTCCTCCGCTTCTAGATCACTTCAAAAAATTATTACCAGCGATAATGGGCAAACGCCTTATTGGCATCAGCCATGCGATGTATGTCTTCTTTTTTCTTCACAGCTGCACCGGTGTTGTTCGATGCATCAAGAATTTCACCGGCAAGCTTTTCCACCATGGATTTTTCAGGCCGCTGAGAAGCATACAGGCGAAGCCAGCGATATGCCAGAGACAGCCTGCGCGGCTGCTTGACTTCAATAGGCACCTGATAGGAGGCGCCGCCCACCCTGCGCGACTTCACCTCAAGCGTGGGTTTAAGATTGTCAATGGCCTTCTTGAATATGGTGATCGGATCGCCGTTCGTTTTCTGCTGAATTCGATCGAGCGCCTTATAGCAGATTGCTTCCGCCGTGCTCTTCTTGCCCTTACGCATGAGCACATTTACAAATTTAGCAAGCATCTTGCTGTTATATTTTGGATCGGGCAGAGCTTCTCTTTTAACTACAACGCTTTTTCTCGGCATATCGTTTCCTTTTTGTTCCCCTTACGCTTTACGTCCCACGATCTTATTTAGGCCTTTTCGCCCCGTACTTTGAACGACCCTGCTTCCGGTTTGCAACGCCTACGGTGTCCAGCGTGCCCCTCACGATGTGATAGCGCACGCCCGGAAGATCCTTCACCCTTCCACCGCGAATAAGAACGATAGAATGCTCCTGAAGGTTATGCCCCACGCCGGGTATGTATGTCGTTACTTCCATGCCGTTCGTGAGCCGCACCCTGGCCACTTTTCTCAAAGCCGAGTTCGGCTTCTTCGGCGTTGTGGTATACACTCTGATGCAGACTCCCCGCTTTTGCGGGCAGCTTTTGAGCGCAGGGCTCTTCGTCTTCGTTGCGGCCAGAGACCTGCCCTTCCTTACCAGTTGACTAATTGTCGGCACGGCGATTACTCCTTAAAAACGCAGACATACAGTATTTTTTTATACGTTGAGTCAAAACCTGGCCATTATATAGACCCTACGGCCAATTGTCAAGGTTTTTTTTAGATGTTCTGTGGTTAAAATGCCCACTCAGCACAGAAAGAGCACGAACTATCATTGGGCGCTCCCCGTTGGCCGAAAATCCCTACTCTGCCGCTTCCTGGGGGACCTCTTCCTCGAGTTCGACAAAGGTATTTCGGTACTCCATCATGCCTGTTCCCGCAGGAATAAGCCGTCCCATAATCACGTTCTCTTTCAGACCGACAAGGTCATCCACGGCCCCGGTAATGGCAGCCTCGGTGAGCACGCGAGTGGTCTCCTGGAATGAGGCGGCGGAGATGAAGCTGTCCGTCGTAAGCGAAGCTTTCGTTATGCCGAGGAGGATAGGCCGAGCGGTGGCCGGCTTGCCCCCTTTGGCGATCACCGCCTCGTTTTCCCTTGCAAAGGTAAAGCGATCCACCTGTTCGCCTATGAGGAACGGTGCGTCCCCAGCGTCTTCGATCCGTACCTTACGCAACATCTGACGGACGATGACCTCGATATGCTTGTCATTAATACTCACGCCCTGGAGTCGGTAGACCTGCTGCACCTCGTCCACGAGGTACTTCTGGAGCTCCTTGGGGCCGAGCACGTTCAAGATGTCATGCGGATCCACCGGGCCGTCCATGAGCGGTTCACCGGCCGTTACCCAGTCTCCTTCATGCACGTTCACATGCTTGCCCTTCGGGATAAGATATTCTTTCTCATTCCCCATGCCGTCCTTAACGAGGATCCGGCGCATGCCCTTGACGAAACCGCCGAACTCGACCGTCCCGTCTATTTCGCTGATGATCGCCTGCTCCTTGGGTTTCCTCGCTTCAAACAGTTCTGCAACCCTTGGCAGACCACCGGTGATGTCCTTGGTTTTCGTTGTTTCGCGCGGGATCTTCACCAGGATGTCTCCCGGAAACACATCGGCACTCTTGTCCACGAGAATATGCGCCCCCGCAGGCAAAAGATAGCGGGCAACGACATTGGAGCCGGGCAGTCGTGCGGTCTTGCCGTGCTGGTCTTTGATGGAAATACGCGGGCGCAGGTTCTGATTCGGGTAGTCGATGATCACCTTGCGCGACAGGCCGGTGACTTCATCCACTTCCTCGCGCATCGTTACGCCTTCAATGATGTCGCCAAAGGCGATTTTTCCGCCGATTTCAGTAAGGATCGGGAGTGAATAGGGGTCCCACTCCACGAGCTTCTGTCCTACTTCCACTTTGTTTCCATCCTGAACCTTGAGGCGAGCGCCGTAGATGATCGCATATTTTTCCCGCTCGCGACCCGTCTCGTCGTAGATGGCAATGTTGCCGCTGCGGGACATGACTACATAATCGCCTTCTTTGTTCTTCACCGTGTTCACATTGAGGTACTTGAGGATGCCCGCATTTTTCGCTTCGAGCACCGTCTGTTCGACGACTTTGCTCGCCGTACCGCCGATGTGGAACGTTCTCATAGTAAGCTGCGTGCCCGGTTCGCCGATAGACTGGGCGGCTACGATGCCGATGGCCTCGCCGATGTCCACGAGTTTGCCGCGGCCCAAGTCTCTGCCGTAGCACATTTTGCACACCCCGCGCAAAGACTGGCACGTGAGCACTGAGCGGATCTTGATCCGGTCGATACCCGCTTCATCGACTCTCTTGACGAGGTCTTCGTTGATTTCCCTTTTGGTGCCGACGATCACTTCTTTGGTGATCGGGTCCCTGACATCCTCGGCCGCAACGCGTCCGAGTATCCGTTCCGACAAAGGCTCGATGATTTCCCCGCCCTCAACGAGCGATCCGACAATGATGCCGTCGGTGGTGCCGCAGTCGACCTGGGTGATGATTACGTCCTGAGACACATCCACAAGTCTCCTCGTGAGGTAACCCGAATTGGCGGTCTTGAGCGCCGTATCGGCGAGACCCTTGCGCGCGCCGTGCGTCGAGATGAAGTACTGGAGCACGGTAAGGCCTTCCCGGAAGTTCGCCGTGATCGGCGTTTCGATGATCTCGCCCGACGGCTTGGCCATGAGGCCCCGCATTCCCGCGAGCTGCCTGATCTGTTGTGTGCTGCCGCGCGCGCCCGAATCGGCCATCATGAAGATGTTGTTGAATGAACGGGCCTCCTGGAGTTCCGACTTTTTCGCTACGCCGATTTCGACAGCCTCCATACCGAGTTCGGCCATCATTTCGTCGGCGATTTTTTCGGTCACGTTCGCCCAGATGTCGATTTCCTTGTTGTAGCGCTCGCCGTTCGTAATGAGACCTTCCGTGTACTGGTGGTGGATCTCCATCACTTCCTTCTGCGCCTGATCGATAAATTTCTGTTTTTTGCTCGGGATGTGCATGTCATTAATGCAGATCGAAATCCCGGACCGCATTGCGTACTTGAAGCCGATCTCCTTGAGGTCGTCTATCAAAACGACCGTTTTGCGCAAACCGAGCTTCCGGTAGCACTCGTCGATGAGCTTGGCGAGTTCCTTCTTGTTCATCTCCTTGTTCACCGAAGCGAAAGATATGCCTTCCGGAAGCACCTCGCTGAAGAGGATGCGGCCGACCGTCGTTTCCTCG
>JBGPHF010000232.1:0-3947 GCA_041484215.1 Nitrospirota bacterium | reverse complement strand
CAGAACGATCAGACCTTCGTGAAGGACGAGCTCCAGGGCGACGGCACGTCGGGCCTCTACCGTCTGTCGAGGAACACTATCATTCTCAATTCCGAAACCGTGGTCATCGAGACCCGGGACCGGTTCAGGAGCGAGGTCGTCATCTCTTCGCAGCCGCTGACCCGTTCCCTCGATTACACCATCGACTACGATACGGGGGCCATCTGGTTCAAAGCGCCTGTCTTCAGCCGGGACGCCAACTTCAACCCCATTTTCATCGTTGCGCGGTATGAAGTGTTCGATACCTCCGCGAACTCCTATAATTACGGCGGCCGGGGAGCGCTCAAGGTCCTGGACGACAAAGTCGAGGTCGGCGCCACGCGCATCCATGAAGAGCAGAACGGCGGAAAAGGCGAGCTCACCGGCATGGACGCCGCGGTCAAGCTCGATGAGCATACAAAGGTCCGGGCGGAGCTCTCTACGACAAAGAGCGACGAGAGCGGAACAACGACGGACGGTAAGGCCTATCTGGCCGAGGTATCACACCGGTCGGACAAAATAGATGGCAAGGCATACATACGCGAGTTGAAACCCGGCTTCGGGTTGGGCCAGTTGAACAACAGCGAGACGGGCACCCGGAAGACCGGCTTCGACCTGGCGTACCGCTTGAGCCGGTCCTTCAGCCTGCAAAGCGACGCGTTCCGCCAGGAAAATCTCACGACCGACGCGGTGAGAAACCTGGCGGAGCTGCAGGGTCGGTACACCGAGAAACGCTACGAACTCTTCAGCGGCGTGCGCTCCGCTGAGGACTCCTTCTCCGACGGCGCGTCACAGAAGTCGGAACAGGTCTTCGTCGGGGCCCGCTATCAAATGACGGACCGCCTTTCCGTCAACCTCCGCCACGACCAGTCGGTGGGAGGCGAGAACGGCAACGCAGACTTCCCCACGCGTACGACCTTGGGCACGGACTACAAGCTGAACGACAGCTCGACACTCTTCGCGAACGAGGAATGGACCCGCGGCGCGCTTCTGGATACGACAACGACGCGCATCGGCGTGAGGACCGCGCCGTGGACCGGCGGTCAGATAAGTTCGACCGTGGAGCAGCAGGCCACGGAGAGCGGGGAACGCCTCTTCTCCACCCTGGGCCTCAAGCAGTCCTGGCAGGTTACAAAACAGTGGACCGTGGACGCGGGTCTGGACCGATCGGAAACGATCAAACAAACGTCGTCCGCGATCCCGGCAACAACCGAGCAGTTCAACTCCAATGTTCCCCCGGCGTCGGGTGGGTTGGACTTCACCGCGGTTTCGCTCGGCGCGGGGTACAAGGCGGAGAAGTGGTCCTGGACGGGCCGAGTGGAAGAGCGGTTTTCCGACGACGAAAAAAAGTTCGGCGTCTTCTCCGGCGTCAACGGGGAGCCGCGAGAGGGCTTGGGGCTCGCTGCGGGGTTACAGGTGTTCCAGTCGGCGTTCACGACGGGCTCCCGGACCTCGAAAGACGACGTGCGCCTCGGGCTCGCGTTCCGCCCGAAAGACGGAGGCTGGATCGTACTCGATCGGCTGGATTTCCTTGTCGACAAGCGCAAAGACGAGACGTTCAACTACGATAACTGGCGTATCGTGAACAACCTGAACGCGAACTATAAGGCGACCCCGATGCAGCTTTCCCTGCAGTATGCCTGTAAATACGTTCAGGACACGATTGATGAACTGGATTATCGGGGCTATACCGACCTCATGGGATTGGAGACGCGGTATGACGTGACAAAAGCATGGGATGTGGGACTTCGGGGCAGCGTGCTGCACTCCTGGAGCGTCGCTCAATACAAATATGGGACCGGCCTCTCCGTGGGGTACAACTTAGTAAAGAACGTTTTGGTCCGGGTCGGATACAATTTCACGGGTTTCACCGACCGCGACTTTTCGAAGGCGGACTTCACCGCCCAGGGCCCCTTCATCAAGCTGAGCCTCAAGCTCGATCAGGTATCGGCCCGGAGCGCCGTGAAATGGATCACGGGGCAGTGAGTATATCATCACATAGCGGTCGGGGTGAAGGGGCGAGGTAAATTTTTCAGAAAAGGGGCCGGTCGAATCTGGTCTTATTGTTTTTTTCGATATTCTTGGCGGCCTCCGCACGATAGGAGTCTTTGAGTTTCTGATCCGACTGCTCAAAGGCGATCATGCCCGAATCGAGGATGGTGACGGAGCGCAGTTTTGTTTCCTGCTGCCACCGGGCAGTAACCCCGTCCGGTTGTTGAATAACTTCGGCAGGCGTTCCATATAATTTAATGAACGTAGCGAGCTTTTGCTGGACGTCCGCATAGAGATGCTTATCGGTGAATTTTGTCGTGGAAAATGAAGTGTAATAGAGCCGCCTGTTCAACGCGCCGCCCTTGCCCGCCTGGTCCCCGGTGAACTTCAAAATTATCGCGCCCGGTCCCGCGCCCTCGAAGGCCTGCGCTTCAAAATCCAGGGCCGTGAAAAAATCGTAATTTTTCACCGCATAGTCCATGACAGCATGCTCCTGAGACGCTTCGTCCCGTTCCTCGTCAAGAAGCATCTTTTCCCGATAGCGCTTCTGGTAGAGTGTGGAAGCGTCCTTGAGGGACATGCCAAGCTGGAATTGCCGCGCCGCGGCCATCCATTGATACAGCCAGGCATTGATTTTTTTTGGACGCAGGCTGCCGCAGGTCTGCGCAAGAGCGTCATTCCCGAGCGTGAGAACGAGCGCCCTTTTGTTGTCTTGAGTCGCCGTTGTCCTGGCCGTTAATTTCAAACCACTCGCGTCCTGGTCGCACTGGCCCCAGCAGTACTCCAGGCGATCCAACTGCGAATCCGTGATAGACGGCATGCCGTATTTGGCGACCAGCTGCTGTTTGAATTTCGGAAGCGCTGTTTCGGCTTCTTCAGCTCTGAACACGCTCGACAGTTCGATAGTACCGAGAATATACCCTGTGGCGCCGCAGGTAAAGGTCAGCTTCACCTCCGCGCCGGGAGCAGGATCATACACAAACAGGTCGGGGAACCCCGTTTCATAATTTGCGATCTTCTTTTTTTGGAGCAGTTTTTTTGCCTCGCTCACGGTCATGCCGACGCGGAAGCCCGCTACATCAAAAGGAGGGACGGTTTTTTTCTTGTTGTTCTTTTTTACCTGAACGTTTTTTTTCGGATCGACGGTCTTCGCGTACAACGCGTGCGCCGGGCCGAGAAGCAAAACGGAGGCAAGCATGAGAATGATGGCCGTTCTTTTTCCTTGCAGTGTCACCATCGTTTTTCCCCTTTCAAGAATGACGGGTTGCGCCGAATCAATCGGTATCATTGCTGGGGCTGCTTGCCCGAAACCGGGGCGGTTTCAGCCTTGGAATTTTCCTGAATAATCGCGATGACGCCGCGCCGGTTTATTTTGTCGCAGGCAACGCTCTGTTCCTCGCAGAGAAGTTTTTTCTTCCCCAGGCTCTCGACTTTCCTGATCCGATTGGGCTTGAGGCCTGAAGCGATCAAATAACGCCGGAGCGCTTCCGCTTTTTTCCCGCCGACCCGCACGCTCGCTTCATCTGAGCCGTGCCGGTCGCCTGACACTTCGATCTCGAGGGAAAGCTTAGGGTCCTTCTTCAGGATGCGCACGATCAGCGCCAGGGATTCTTTGTCTTTCTTCGTAGACAGTGTGCCGTTCTTCCCGAAATCGAGCTTCATGACAAAAACTTGCGGAGGATTGTCTTCGCCCTTCGGCGCGGCCTTCTCAACCGGAGGAGCAGCGGCCACAGGGAGCTTCTTCTCCTCTTTCGGTACGGCAACCGGCTGAGTCTGCTCTGATGCCTTCTGAAGTATGCACTCAACTTGGCCCAGTTCGGTTATCACTTCTTCGGTCGTCGGGAAGGTGACCGGGAAGACGCACGTTTGGCCTTCGTAATCTATGCTGGCGGTGTACGTGCCGGGTTTAATGTCCCTTCCTCCGGCCGCTCTTCGCT
>JBGPHF010000231.1:0-3969 GCA_041484215.1 Nitrospirota bacterium | reverse complement strand
GGATGATAGATTCCAACCCCCAGCAGTTCATCGACCAGCATACGGACTGGCGTTTCATGAACGAGCTGAAAAAAGAATTCGGCATAACATGGTAAGGGTCCGCACTACCATGCTTGATCCGCTCATCTCGGGGGTGCTCATATGAAGAATTGGCTGTCAAGGCTTGCAGCGCGAGCACCGTTCCTGGTCCCCACCAAACAGAATGGCACCGTAATCGCCATCGCGGTGCTGCTTGTCATATTCGGCGTCGTCGTCGTTCAGATCCTCGGCGGCGTCAATCGCCGCTCCGAGGAGATCGACAGCCTCCGGCGAAAAGTTGCCGCTTTCCATCAGCTCCAGCAGGATACGACCGCGCAGCTTTACATCCTTACCTCCGCGCTTCTGTCACCGGAGAAACGAAGACTTGAAAGCGCCCTTCGCCAGCTGAATCAGTTCCGGTATGACCTTGACCGCATACAGTTCATAACAAAAGATGAATCGGAGCTTTTCAATAAAATCCAGGAAGCGCAGGAGCACTTGATCCAGGTGATCACAAAGGTCGTGGAGCTCACACAGCGCCATGAACTCGCCAGGACGCGGGAACTCAGACTTACCAGGATAGGCTCGCTGGCCGACAGCCTCGAGAGGCTCACGAACGAGATGGTTAACAGGGCCGAGGCCGACATGGAGACGAAGATCGACCAGAGCAACAGTGCGTACCGGACATCCCGCTGGGTAATCACGGGATTCGCCGCGGGGAGCATCGGCCTGGCGCTTCTGCTCGGCTATCAGTTCATGACGGAAGAAAAAAGAAAAAGACAGTTGAGGGCAGTTCTTGTCCAGTATGTATCGCCGAGCCTCGTACAGGACATCCTGAAGAATCCCCAGAAGCTTGTTCTCGGCGGGGAGGAAAAAAGGCTGACGGTGCTCTTCTCGGACATCCGGGGATTTACCACGATTGCGGAAGGACTGAAGCCCCAGGTGCTGGTGAAGCTCATGAACGACTACTTAACGCCCATGACCGATATTGTCTTCGAAAACGAAGGCACCATCGACAAATATATGGGTGACGCCATCATGGCGTTCTGGGGCGCGCCGGTGTGGCAGGAAGACCACCCTCAGCGGGCCTGCAGGACGGCTCTCCGGATGATCTCCCGGGTGCAAGAACTCAAACCGATATGGGAAGCGGCCGGCATCGACAAATTCGAGATCGGGATCGGTCTGTCAACGGGAAACGTAACGGTCGGGAACATGGGCTCCCATGCCCGGTTCGGTTACACGGTAATGGGCGACTCGGTCAACCTCGGCTCCCGCCTGGAAGGTCTGAACAAGGAATACGGGACCTCAATCATCGTGCCGCAATTCACCTATGACGACGTGAAGGAAGAGTTCTCCCTGCGGCGCCTGGACCGGATCAAGGTCAAGGGCAAGAAGGTCCCGACCACGGTGTACGAGCTCATGGGGGACAAAGCGGAAAAGGAAAAGCTGAAGGCCGTCATCGACGGGTTCGAGAACGGGCTTGCAGCATATATGGAACAGAAATGGGACCAGGCAGCGCTGTACTTCCAAACCGTGCTCAAGATGAGGCCCGAGGACAGCCCCTCGAAGATCTTTCTCGCCCGCATCGAGGACCTTCGCAGGGAATCTTTGCCGCCGGACTGGGACGGCGTATTCGTAATGACGAGGAAATGAGAACTGACGAACCGGGAATACTAATAGGTGTATTATGCATTTTCGCAGTCTTGATCTTGTATTGCACCGCAGAATCCACACGCGCAAATCGTAACAGCGACATACGGGAACTAACAAATTTTTTTACAGGATCCTTCACTCTATGACTACCATCCGCGCAAAAAAATCCCTGGGGCAGAACTTTCTGAAAGATCCGCATTTCCTGGCGAAGATCGCCGACGCCGCGCGGATCGGCCCGCTTGACCAGGTCCTTGAGGTCGGGCCGGGGTTAGGCCACCTTACCTGCCTCCTCGCCGAGCGCGCGGGCAAAGTGCTTGCGCTCGAACTCGACGAGCGGCTCATCCCGATCCTGCAAAAAGAATTCATCAACAAACAAAGCGTCGAACTGCTGCAGGCCGATGCGCTCGAATATCCCTACGAAACCCTGTCCGGGAAATGGAAGGTCGTGGCGAACCTTCCCTACTACATATCCACGCCAATCATCCAGACGCTCCTCAGCCACCGGGAAAAATTCACGAGCCTCACGCTGATGCTCCAGAAGGAAGTCGCGGAGCGGATCGCGGCGGAGCCGGGAGGAAAAGAATACGGTTATCTCTCCGTGCTGGTGCAATTCCGCGCAATCCCTCGGCTCGAATTCTCCGTGCCCGCGGGCGCTTTCACGCCGAGGCCGAAAGTAGATTCCGCGGTCATAACGCTCAGCATCCGCGACCAACCTGCTGCGCCTGTTTCGGATGAAGAGTTTTTTCTCCGGGTCATCAAGGCCGCTTTTTCCCAGCGCCGAAAAACGCTCAGGAATTCGCTCAAGCAACTGAACGCTCCCCCGGAACGGATGGAGCTGGTCATGGACGAAACCGGCATCGACCTAGCGCGGCGGGCGGAGACTTTGTCCGTTCAAGAATTCGCCAAGCTGTCGGATTTTTTGCGCGCGTGATCGGCCGGTTTTTGTCTTAAAACAACAGCGGCCCCGCCTTTTTCCTTTTTGCCTTGACATTTATTCTTCATATCCTATAATAATCTCTCGTTTGAAAGCGGACCGCCATGAAAGATGCCATCATAAAAATATTCGATGAGAGCGCCCAGGTCAAGGTCAAGTTCGCCCGGGAGAATGCCGACAAGATCGTTGAAGTGGTGCAGCTCATTGCCCAGGCTTTCCGTGAAGGCAAAAAAGTCGTGCTTTTCGGCAACGGCGGGAGCGCCACCGATGCTTCACACATCGCGGCCGAGTTCGTGAACCGCTTCCTGATGGAGCGGCCGCCCCTGCCGGCAATCGCCTTGAACACCGACGTTGCCGTGCTCACGAGCATCAGCAACGATTACGACTATTCCCAGGTCTTCTCCAAGCAGCTTGCCGCGTTGGGCCACGAAGGCGACGTGGTGATCGGCATCAGCACCAGCGGCAACTCTCCGAACGTCATCAAGGCGATCGAAACGGCGAAGAAGAACGGCATGAAGACCATTGTCTTGACCGGAGGCAGCGGCGGCAAGCTCGCGGCCATGGCGGACCTCGCTTTCATCGTTGCCACGAAACACACGCCGCGCATCCAGGAGACCCATATCACGCTCGGCCATGCCATCTGCCAGCTGGTGGATGAGGAACTCTTCGGCAACTCGCATTAAGCGCACTGCATGAAAAAACTCGACTTTTCAAAAATGAAAACGTACTCGCTCAAAGGCAGGGAGAGCAAGGTCCGCCTTGCTGATTTTTCCCGGCCCCATACCAAGGGCGGTGCGTTCAACGATTTTTTCTCTTCCCTCCCGAACATCCTCGCGGCAAAGCATTTGAAGGAAGTGGCCGCGGCCGTGGTCCAGGCGCGGAAGGACGGGCGGCCGGTCATGCTCGGCATGGGCGCGCACGCGATCAAGGTCGGCCTGAACCCGGTGATCATCGACCTGATGGAGCGGAAGATCATAACCAGCCTTTCGCTGAACGGCGCCGGGATCATTCACGACTTCGAGCTTGCGTTCGTAGGCCAGACTTCCGAGGACGTGGACAAGGAAATCCTCTCCGGCGCGTTCGGCATGGCCGAGGAAACCGGCAGCATGCTGAACCGGGCGATCAATTCCGCCACGCGGGACGAGGGGATCGGCGCCGCAGTCGGCCGCATGATCAGCTCCGGAGATTTTCCGTATAAAGACAAGAGCCTTCTTGCCGCGGGTGCGCGGCTCGGCGTGCCCGTGACCGTTCATGTCGCCATCGGCACCGACATTATCCACATGCACCCCTCCTTCGACGGCAAAGCCACGGGGGCCGCGGCCCAGAAAGATTTCCACACGTTCTGCTCCCTCGTTTCCGAACTT
>JBGPHF010000230.1:0-3969 GCA_041484215.1 Nitrospirota bacterium | reverse complement strand
GCCTTCTGCCTGGAAGCCTGCCGAGCCCTATACGGACCAGTACCCGGTTGTTACGTATGAAGAGCGGAAGTTCGAGACAGGGACAAGCCCCTACAGCCCGCTCCCGACCCTTGCGCCGCGCTTCTGGATCCCCTGGTACGGGTACAGTTACGACAGCGGCTGGCTCGGCGGACTCTACACCTTCGGCCAGGACGTGGCGGAGCGCCACGCGTACGCCGTAACCGCTCTCTACGGCCCGAAAACGAACAGGGTGTGGTACACCTTCGATTACGTCTATGACGGACTCCCCCCCACGTTTCACCTGCACGCATCGGACACGGACGCGACCTACGGCGATTTGCTGAAAGACCCCTTCGGGAGCAAGGACTACGTTGAACGCCAAAAGACATACGGCTTGGAAATGATCGTTCCGCTCATCAAGACCCAGACGCAGCACGTGATTTCGCTCGGCTACCAGTGGCGTGAACTGTCGGCCCTCACGATTCTGCCGCCCTGGCCCCTTTACAGCGGCCCTATTCCGGCCGAAGGAGTGCTGGCGTCGGGAAAACTCAGCTATCTGTTCAATAGTTCGCGGAGGTATAATTTTTCCATAAGCCCGGAAGACGGCCGGACCCTGCAGGTGGGTTATGAGCGGCTCGACAAGTCCCTGGGCAGCGACTTCGAGTTGAATAAGTACACGGTTGACTGGCATGAATACGTCGATTTCCCTTGGGCACATCAGGTGCTGCTCGTACGGGCCTTCGCGGGCGGTTCGACCGGACAGCAGATAACGCAGCGCGCGTTCTCGCTTGGAGGGGAAAGCTCGGGAGGTTCCACGATCACGGAGGACGACGTTCTCTCGATCGACGATAGGGACGTTTTTCTTCGGGGCTATCCCGAGAACGAGTTCCGCGGAAAGACAGCTGCCCTCGGCACGCTGGAATACCGCTTCCCGATCGCGAACATCGAGCGCGGCGGGGGCCAGACGCCCTTTTTCCTTCGCCGGCTTCACGGCGCGATCTTCGGCGAGGCCGGCAACGCCTGGGACGGGACGTTCCATGCCTCGGACCTCAAGCGTTCCGTTGGCGCGGAATTGCGGCTGGACCTGGATTTTGCCTACCGGATCCCACTCACGCTCAGGCTTGCCTTTGCCAAGGGGCTCGACGAAGAAGGGAAATACTCGGTGTTCCTGGGGTTATGGACGCCGTTGTAAAGACGCGGTATATAATTTGCCGTTTCAGGGAGGTTCGCGATGATACTCGTTACCGGCGGCACCGGGTTCGTGGGAAGCCATCTCATCGGAAAAATGAGCGAAGCAGGCCTCGCCGTGCGCGCTCTGGTCAGGGACCTGGCTAAGGCAAGAGCGCTCAAGGAACAAGGAGTCGAAGTCGTAGCCGGAGACATCTCGGACAAGGCGGCCCTCGAAAAAGCGGCCCAGGGCGCGGAGCGCATAATCCACCTGGTTGGCATTATCCAGGAAGCTTCGGGCGCAACGTTCAAAAGCGTGCACGTGGACGGGACGCGAAACCTTCTCGAAGCCGCGAAAAAGGCAGGTGTGCGCCACTTCTTTTATCAGAGCGCGCTCGGCTCGCGGCCCGGCGCTAAAAGCGAATACCACAAAACCAAGTGGGAGGCCGAGGAGCTGGTGCGCGCAAGCGGCATCCCCTCTACGATCCTCCGCCCCTCGCTCATCTACGGCAGCGGAGACCAGTTCACGCTGAGACTCGCGGAGCTCATCAAACTCTCCCCCGTGCTCCCCGTGATCGGTTCCGGCAAAGCGAAAGTCCAGCCTATCTCCATTGACGACGTCGTCTCCTGCATCGTGAAGGCCGTGACATGCGACTCCTGTCTGAACGAAATCTACGAGATCGGCGGTCCCGAGCAGCTCACCTATGAGGAGGTGACGCGCGCCATAGCCGAAATCCTGGGAATACGAAGGCCCGTGGTCCATCTGCCGCTCTTTTTCATCAAATCGGCGGCGCGCTTATTCGAGACCACGCTCCCGAAGCCGCCGGTAACCATGGACCAGCTCATCATGATTCAGGAGGACAACGTCTGCGGCATGCGCGACATCCGCGACGCCTTCGGGATCGAACCCGTCCGGTTCAGCGAAGGGCTGAAGAAGTTCATGCGGCCTGAAATCGGCGCGTAAGCGCTTTCGTCCGCATCATGTTGTGCTTTTAAAACAAAGGCCCGCTAGAACCTTCTCGAAGACCTTTACTTCCTCTTAATCTTCCCCAGTCTCCCGGCAAGCTCCGTCGTCTCCTGCAACAGCTTCTCAATTTCGTCCAAACCCTGGTCCCAAAACCGCATGTCCGCGATGTCGATTCCGAGCTTCGCAAAAATGTTTTTTGGGGAAGCAGAGAGCCCCGCGGAAAGAAAATCTTTTACCTGGATGACGAACGACGGGTCCTTTTTCACCCCTCCCTGGAGCGACTTGGAGATGAGCAGGCCGCTTGCGTAGGAGTAAACGTAAAAAAAATAGCGGATATGGTTCCAGTAAACCCACCAGTTCTCCGAGCCAGGCGACTGTTCGACCGCAGTGCCCATGTAAGCCTCCATATGCTTGCGGAAAAGCGCGCCGATTTCTTTTTTGGATAAGTAACCCTTTTCACGGTAGGCCTGGTGGAGCTCCTGTTCGAAACGGTAGCACGCGACCTGCCGGAAGATCGATGAAACGTCGTCGTTCAGTTTCTGCATCATGATCGCGAGCCGCAACTCCTCGCCTGCCGCGTGGAGCACCTCTTCGAGCACGAAGTCCTCCATGAAGGTGCTCGCAACTTCGGCTGTCGAGGTCGGCGTGCCGAAATCGAGAGCGTGCTGTTTCGCCCGGATCAGTTCGTTGTTGATCCCGTGGCCCAGCTCATGGGCTATCGTGAGCACGTCATGCAGCTTGCCCGTGTGGTTTAAAAGGATGTAGGTGGGCTGCGTCATCAGGTGATGAATGCAGAACGCGCCGCTGTCCTTGCCCTTTTTCGGGTACGCGTCGATCTGTCCGTTTTTTATGAACCCCGAAAAGATGGCGGCGAACTGCGGGTCGAGCTTTTTCATGACAGTATGAACAAGATTCACGGCCTTGGGATAAGGATAGCGCGCGGCCACCTCACCGTACTCGATATTGCGCTCGTGATACTTCAGTTTTTTCACGCCGTGCAGTTTCGCCTTGAGTGCGTAATAACGCCTCGGGATATCGAAGCGCTTTGAAACCGCATCGACGAGCGCGTCCACGACCTCGCTCTCGATATCGTCCGCCAGGTGCCGGAGCGCGTCTGGGCGAGGCGCTCCGCGGAGCTCGTCGTCAATCTTCTTGTTTTGGAGCACGGAGTTTAACTCCGCCTCGGCCACGTCCACGTGCTTTTGCAGAATAGCGTTGAACGCCGTAACGGCTGCGTTCCTGACGCTTTTCTTTTTGCTGTTCATAAGCCCGGTGATCTCGGAAAAAGGCCTCACCTTCTTTTTCCCGTCCTCCAGAATGACGCTGCGCTCCTCGCGAGACAGAAAGCCCGACGTCATCCGTGTCCAGTTGGAGTAGGAGGTCGCCGCCTTCAGGTTCATGATCTTTTCTTCGGGCTCGCTCAAATGGTATTGGGACTCCGCGAACACGCGTTCGAGGAAGTGGCGGTATTTCTCGAGCGACTCGTGTTCGAGAAATTTATTACGGGCTTCGGGATTTATCCGCGCGATGCGCAAATGGAAAAACTGGCTGCCGTTTTCGAGCTTCTTGCTGAATTCCTCGACCTTGTTGTACAGCGCCTTGAGCTTCGGGTCGTTCTGATCCTGCTGGGTCCTGAGCCAGAAGTAATACCCCTCGTCCCCGTCCGCGCCGTAACCGCGCTTCCACGCTTCGTACTGGTCCAGGGCCTGCCGCAGCACGAGGGGGTCTTCGAGGTAGTCAGTCCGGTCCTTCCAGGCGTTGATGAACTCGTAGGCTTTTTGCTCGACGAGCCTGCGCTTTTGTTCCATGGACGGGTCCTGGTCGCTCGAAAAGAG
>JBGPHF010000229.1:0-3971 GCA_041484215.1 Nitrospirota bacterium | reverse complement strand
GCCTCTCTGTTTTTCATAAAACTTTTGGCAATATCTTGAGGATAGCTTACGCTCTCAGTCCTTCGGCGCGGCGCCCGCCCGTTGAGACGGAGTAGGTATGGTTTTGAGCAGTGCGATGACCTGATCGGTCCTTATTCGCCTGGCCTCGTTGTTTATGTGGTTAACCGTGTTCGTAAAATACGAGTACGGATAGAGAAATTGCTCCGCGTTGCCGAGGATCGGACAAGCGAGTTCCTTCCGCAGCCGCTGCTGGTAGCGCCGCATCCCGTCCGCTTGACGGCGGTATTCCGCTGCGGGATAGGCCGGATAGATGAAGTACGTCTCGCTGCCCCGGCTCCTCGATTCGCGGCAAAAGTCGTTTATCGCGTCCAGGGACTGGTCGCGGTAGCGGGCCTCGGCGAAAAGGTCCACGCCCCGCTGCTCGATCATCTCGGGAGACTCCGGCGTCCGCATGGTCCGCAGCGAGTCGCCGCTTTCGTTGAAATATTTTCCGTAGTAGACATACCCCGCGCGGAAGAAGGCCCGGCAGCTGCGGCTGCGCACCGCCTCTTGCAACGCCCTCGGGAGGGCCTGCAATTTCGACCGCATCAGCCCGGTGCAATCGACGAGGAGCGTCAGTGCCCGGTTCGGGACGTCCCGATACAGAAGCAAAAGATTTTTTACCGGCGCGTACGCGAAAAGCCATTTCCGGGCCTGGTCGTCGTGGAAATCGAACACCACGCTGTACTCCGGCACGACCACGACCGTGTCGCCCGGGCGCAGAAAAGGCCTGACCTCTCGAAGCAGCGCGGTGACGCCGAACCCCGCGTATAAGCCCAGGTTTATCACCGGCCTCCCGAGGGTCTGCTGAATTTTCTCGCTGTCGAGCCCGTCGTACAACCCGCTTCCGCCGACGAATATGATGCGGTTTCGTTTCTCCGCTTTGAGCATATTCAGTTTATTGTGGATGGCGGAGAGATCGTGGCTGTAGGGTATCGGCAGCAGAAAAAGCGCAGCGGTTGTTACGACAACGACAACGGCAAGCACCCCGGTTTTTACAAACAGTTTTTTCATCAACCCTTCCGTCGGTTTTTTAGGACTTAATCAGCGTCAATCTGCGTTATCTGCGGATGATCTTTGCTCCTGCCTCGGGCCAGGGAGGGCAGTTTCTCCAGCAGGGAGATGATCCTCTCGGTCCGCTTGCGCTTCCCCTCGAGGCCCAGGTGGTGGATCGTGTCCGTGAAAAGCAGGTACGGATAGAGAAAGTCCTCGGGCCTGCCGACGATCTCGCACGCGAGTTCGCTGCGCAGCCGCTGTTCATAGGGCCGCAATCCGTTCCTGAACCGGAGATACTCTTCTTTGGGATAGGCCGGGAAGATAAAAAGCGTCCGGACTCCTTGTTGGGCCTCGTCGCGGCAGAAGTCATTGAGCGCCGTGAACGACTGGGTCCGATACGCGGGCACGGAAAAGTAGTTCTCGTTCCGCTGGCGGATAGTCTCGGGCGAGGCCGCGGCGGGGAAGATCCGGAACGAGTCTCCGTACTCATTGAAGAATTTCCCGTACTGCACATACCCGCCGCTTCCAAAGATGCGGAACCGGCCGGTCTGCGCCGCGGAGCGGAAAGCATGGGGAAGCGCCTCGAATTTAGACCGGACCAGGCCGATGAAATCGACGGCAAAAGTCTTGAGGCGCTCCGGGGCCTTGCCGTAAATCGGGACCAGGTTTCGAGTCGGGTCCATGGCGAAGAGCCACTTGCGCGCTTCATCGTTGTAGGAATCGAAGGTCATGCCGTATTCCGGGATGATCACGACGACGTCGCCGGCGTGGAGCGAGGCCCGGTATTCGGAGAGAAGCGGGGTGATGCCGAACCCCGCGTAGAGGCCCGCGTTCACGACCGCTCTGCCCAGGCGCTCCTGGATCAGCGCGCTGTCGAGCGCGGAATATAAGCCGCTTCCACCGACGAAAATAATGCGGTCCCGCTTCCCATCCTTGAGCAGGTCGCGTTTATTCAGGATGGCCGAGAGGTCGTGGTTATAGGGAAGCGGCAGCAGAAAGACCGCGAGCATCAGCCCGAGGATGAAGCCGGCAAGCAGCGCCCCTTTGAGCAGCAACCGTTTCATCGCGGACCGCCGCCCGTCGGACGTGGTCCGCGCCGGAGCACCATGGCCGGCTGTTTTTCCAGGAGTGTGATCAGGGTCTTCGTCCTCCGCCGTTTTCCCTCGGGATCCAGGTGATGAACGGTGTCCGTGAACATTTCGTAAGGATAGAGAAAGTCCCCGGGCTTTCCGAGGACGGGGCAGCTCAGCTCTTCGCGCAGCCGCTGTTCGTACTTCCGCATGCCGTCCCGCTGCCGGCGGTATTCACCCTCGGGATAGGCCGGAAACACGAAGTAGGTTCGAACGCCCTGCGCGCGCGCGGCTTGGCAAAAATCATTGAACCCTGCAAGCGACTGGTTCAGGTATTCACTGCCGGGGCCGGCAAGAAATACCGCTCCCCTTCCTACGAGCTCCTCCGGCGACGCGGCGGGCTTAAGGGGACGCAGGGAATCGCCGCTCGCGTTGAAGTGTTTTCGATAGAACACATACCCCTCTCCGATAAACGCCTCGGTGTTGCGGGTGCGAACCGCTTCCCGGAGAGCCTGGGGGAATGCCTGGAATTTCGACTTCACCAAGCTGTACATATCTGATATCAATGTGCGGGCGGGGTCCGGGGCGCCTCCATAGAGCGTCATGAAATTGCGCACGGGCCCAAGGGTGAAAAGAAACCGGCGCGCCTGGAAATCATAGCTGTCGAATTTAATGCCGTATTCGGGCACAACGACGACGTCGCCTTCCCGCAGATGCGGTTTTACCTCGCGAAGCAGGGCCGTAATGCCGAACCCGGCATAGAGGCCGAGGTTGATCACCGGTCGCCCCAGCCTCGCCTGGACCGCCTCGCTGTCGAGCCCGCAATACAAACCGCTTCCGCCGACGAAAATAATGCGGTCCCTCCTCCCGTCCTTGAGCAGGTCCAGTTTATTCAGAATGGGCGAAAGATCGTGCGTATGCGGGAGCGGGAGAAGGAAGATCGCAACCAGCGGACCGAGGACCAGCGCGGCAAAAAGGCTGCCTTTTATCAGCAATCGATTCATAGAATCCTAGAACTGGAAATAGATGAACCGCTGCTCGCTGTAGTTGCCGAAAATAATGATGAACATCACCAGCGCGTAGTAGAGGGACCAGCGGACCAGGACCGGCCTGCCGTTAAAAAGGTTGCTCACCCGGCCGTCCTGGTGGTAGTGCTGGATTAATTCCATGAACAGGATGAAAAATAGGATGAAGCCGTCGAAGGCGAACCTGCCCCGCCGGGCAACTCCCGTGAAACCGTCGAACAAGTGCGACGCGACGTAGACGGCGTCCGCCATGCTGTTGGCGCGGAAGAAAATCCATGCGAAGCAGACCAAAAAGAACGTAATAACCACCTGGACCGCGTGATGCAGACGGGGACGCTCCAGCAGTCCGACGGCCCGGACGAAGGAAGCGCGCCAGTTGCCGCTCCAGGAAGACAGGATGAGATACAGGCCGTTCAAGGCCCCCCAGGTCACGAAGGTCCAGTTCGCCCCGTGCCAAAGCCCGCTGATCAGAAAAGTAAAGAAGAGGTTCCCGTAAAGCCGTCCCTGCGCCACGCGGTTCCCGCCCAGGGGAATGTACACGTAGTCACGGAACCAGGTGGTGAGCGAAATGTGCCAGCGCCTCCAAAAATCAGCGACCGAACGGGCCGCGTAGGGACGGTCGAAATTCTCCATGAGCCGGAAACCCATGACCTGGGCCGAACCGAGCGCGATGTCGGAATATCCCGAGAAGTCGCAGTAGATCTGGTAGGCAAAGCATATCGTGGCCCCCACAAGGGGGAAGCCGGTGTAATCGTGCAGGTTGTTATACACCTGGTCAACCACCGGCGCCAGTTGATCGGCGATGACCACCTTTTTGAACAGCCCGAAGGCCATGCGCTTG
>JBGPHF010000228.1:0-3979 GCA_041484215.1 Nitrospirota bacterium | reverse complement strand
TGGTAGTCGTGAATAGCGATGTTTCTGAAGCCCACCATGGACTGCAACCGTCCGGAAATTTCATGGCTGAGGATCCCCGACCGTTCAAGGAGCACGAACGTGCCCTTAACGGAATCCGACATGCCCAGTCCTTCAGACGCGATGACGTGCGTCCCCAGATCGATCGCCGACTGTACCGCTCGCTGGAGGTTCAGCACGAAAATATCCTGGTTGTTCTGATCGTCAAGGGCGACGGGGTTCAGCCCTGTCACGTCTTTTATGCGCTTGAGGCAGCGCTGAATGGCCGCGGCCTTCGCAAGGACAACGTCTTTATCGGGCATAGATGCGCCCCTTCAGGATATTTTCCTCGCTGATTTTTCTTATTTGTTTCAGGTCGTCGTATTGGTTCAGAGTATCCACAAAGAATTGATTATACGACGCCGAAGTCCGCTTGAAAACGAGCGCGCCGTGCTTCAGCACCTGCATTTTCAGGATCGGCGAGGCGTCATTCAATACGGCCACATCCGTTTCTTTTTTCAGAAATGCCGCCAGTTCGTCGCGCAGCTCGTTTGCTGCGTACACGTCCGGAGCTTTCGAAAAAAGAACTGCCACGTCTATGTCGCTGGTTTCCGTGGCCTTGCCGCTCACCGTGGAGCCGAACAGGAACACAAGGAGCGCCCCGCCCTTGTCCGCGAAAAATACGCCGAGCTTCTCAACTACTTCCTGAAGCGAGCTTATGGTTTGCGCCTTTTCAGGCATTGCATTCTTTCCTCATGCTGCATACCGTACTGATGAATATATCCTATAAGAATCCGCCGGGCTTGTCAATGCCATTTGATTCGACAGATTTTTTAACCGGTTTATTTTGACACGCCTGAAAGCATAAAACATACTCCTCCGTGTCCATTCTTTTTTTATGACCTTCAAAAACAACTTACATTTTCCCCTATGCTTTCCTCCCCCAGCCGTCCTCGCGACCCCGCGGTTCGCTATTATCTTGTTGAGTTCAGATAAAAAATCCAGCGGGCTCCTCACCTCTTTCCCGGGTTTTGGCGGGAGGCAGTGCAAATAGATCATCGTCGTTCTGATGTCCGCATGACCGAGCAGCGTCTGGATCGAGTACCTGTAGAGCCTGTAGGAGCCTGTAGGGTCAGGTCTTTTGTGTTGACATTTCACAGCGCCTATGCTACATTCGCACGATGACCCGTCCACTTCGCATAGAATACCCAGGTGCCGTATATCATATTACCTCTCGCGGTAACGAAAAGAAGGCCATCTTCAAAGACGACCAGGACCGCGAGAACTTCCTCAACACACTTCAGCACGTCAACAAACGCTACAACTGGCTGTGCCACGCCTACTGCCTCATGACCAACCACTATCATCTTTTGATTGAAACACCCGACGGCAACCTCTCCCTCGGCATGAGACAGCTTAACGGCGTCTACACCCAGCTCTTTAACAAGCGGCACAAAAGAAACGGACACCTTTTCCAGGGCAGATTTAAAGGAATTGTTATCCAGAAAGACAGCCATCTCCTTGAAGTCTGCCGATACGTCGTTCTAAATCCCCTCCGGGCAAAAATGGTAGATAGTCCCGAGCAGTGGCAATGGAGCAGCTACCGCGCCACCGCAGGCAGAGGAAAGCCCCACCCCAGCCTCACCACGGATTGGATCCTCGGGCAATTCAGCGGAAAGAGAAGCAAGGCAGAACAGGAATACCGCCAATTCGTTAAATGGGGAATCAATGAAAAATCAATCATGCTCGATGTCAAGGGGCAGGTCATCTTGGGCGAAGACGAATTCGTAGACAGCCTTGCCGATCACCTGAGGAAACACAAACATGTGCCCGAGATACCGCGAAGCCAGCGGTACGCAAATCGTCCGACGCTTGAAAAAATATTTCAAGAGAGAATACTCAAGGACAGAAAAAAGCGAGACAAAAAAATGGTTGAGGCTGTTGAGATATATGCATACAGGCAGAGTGAGATTGCCCGGCACCTGAGTTTGCACGTTTCTACCGTGAGCAATATTCTCCGGGTTAGAGGTTGACACCATGACAAAAGACCTGACCCTAAAAAAGATTCCGTGGTATTTCGGTAAATCCTTTATTGTCATCGCAGTCTTATCGCTGGGGCCTCTGGCGTTGCCCCTGATTTGGTGGCGTCCGCAAACGACGCGGGGATGGAAGATCGGGCTCACCCTGGTAATCCTTGTTCTCAGTTGGGTATTATTCCAAACCACGATGGAATCCCTTCGGACGATCAAGGAGTATTACAAACTCCTTGAAGGGCTATAAAATTTTGGTACGTTACGTTCTCCTTGGCCCATAAACCCTTCCTCACAAACCTTTTGACAGCTCGTCTCATTACCCTTATAATGGCGCATTATGGCTGAAAAAATCGGTGTCATCGGCGCTGGGGCATGGGGCACGGCCCTTTCCCTGCTGCTTGCGGACAAGGGTCACGAGGTGACCCTCTGGATGTACGAGAAGGACCTTGCAGAGGAGACGGACAAAACGCGTGAGAACCGGGTATACCTCCCGGGGTACCAGCTTCCCGAATCCCTGAAGATCACTTCGTCCCTGGAAACAGCGGTCGCGGGCAAGACGCTCGTCCTTTCCGTGGTCCCCTCCCACACCGCCCGGACGGTCACGAAGCAACTGGTCCCCTTTCTTTCGCAAGAGGTAATCATCGCGAGCGCTTCGAAGGGCATCGAGATCGACACGCTCATGCCGCTCTCGGAAGTGTTCAGGGACGTCCTGCCCAAAGAGTTTCACAACCGCCTCTGCTTCCTCTCCGGCCCGAGCTTTGCCAAGGAAGTCGCCCGGAAGATGCCCACGGCCGTGGCACTGGCCTCCTATGATCCGATAATCGGGAAAAGCGCGCAAGCGATTTTCAGCAACGAATACTTCCGCGTCTATACCAATCCCGACGTGCTCGGCGTGGAGCTGGCCGGCTCGCTCAAGAACGTCGTTGCAATCGCGGCCGGCGTGCTCGAAGGCATGGGCTACGGCTACAACACCATGGCGGCCCTGCTCACCCGGGGCCTGGCCGAGATGGCCCGCCTGGGCGTTGCCATGGGCGCAAGCTCCCAGACCTTTTCCGGCCTCGCGGGCATGGGCGACCTGGTCCTTACCTGCACCGGCGGGCTCTCGCGAAACCGTACGCTCGGCACGCGCCTGGGCAAGGGAGAGAAGCTTTCCGAGATTCTGAGCAACACGAAGACCGTGGCCGAGGGCGTCAAGACCGCAAAGGCCGCGAGGGAGCTGGCAAAAAAATACAACGTCGATATGCCGATCGTGGACGAAGTCTACAATATCCTGTATGAGGGCAAAGACCCGAAGCGCGCGGTGAAAGATTTGATGGCCAGGGAGCTCAAGGGCGAGTGAAGTCAAAGGCTATAATCGTCTCTCGCAAAGCTCGCCAAGAGCGCAAAGGGAATCAAAGGCAAAAAGACATAGCTTTGTTTTTAAACTTCTTAAATAATTTTATTGATTAGTTTTTCTTTGCGACCTTTGCGTCTTTGCGCGAAAATTTCTTTCCATTTTGAGATGGATTCGATTCCTCATTCATTAATATGAATAAATCTGACCTCACAAAACTTCTCCAGAGCGTAAAGGCCGGCAAAACGGATATTGAAGCCGCACTCAACCGGCTCAAGCACCTGCCTTTCGAAGACGTGGCCTATGCCCATATCGACCATCACCGCCATCTGCGTCACGGCATGCCCGAGGTCATTTACTGCGAAGGCAAAACGTTGGAGCAGGTTGTCGGAATCACAAAGCGCATGCTCCATGCGGGAAGCGATGTTTTGGCCACGCGCGCGAATGAGAAGCTCTATAAAGCCGTCAAGAAGCTCGACCGCAGGGCCGTGTATCACGCGGCTTCGCGCGCCATCGTTGTCCAGGATACGAAAAAGAAACTTACGCAAGGCATCGTGCTCGTTCTGACCGCAGGCACCTCGGACATACCCGTTGCCGAGGAAGCCGCGGTCACGGC
>JBGPHF010000227.1:0-3994 GCA_041484215.1 Nitrospirota bacterium | reverse complement strand
GAGGTGAGAGTGCATCTCCGAGAAATTGGCGGCCGGATGAGCGACAAGCGCTCCCACGTTCAGGTCCGTCCGCGAGCCCATGTTCTCCCCGGCGTCAGGCACGGCGACCTCGCCCACCTCGAAAATGCGGTGGGGATAAAAGGCCTTTGAGCTTGCCGTCTCCACGTTCAAGAGCGACGGAATGACCCTGTTCCTGAGCACGGAATAGGCAAGCGACATCACGTTGTCCACTTCGACCAGCCTCTCCCCTTCCGGCATTGCGTATTCGAGTTCTTCCCGGGAACAGAGAATATTGGACATGAGCTCCTGGAACCCCGAGCCGACCAGGTGCCCCCGGACCGTGTCGGACAAGAGCTCGATCCGCGAGAGCGACCCCACCGTCGACTGCCGCGGCATGACCGGCTCGAAGGAATCGTAGCCCCTGCTGATCGCGTAATCCTCGACCAGGTCCATGGGATGCATGATATCGTCCCGATAGGGCGGCACGATGATCGAAACCCTGCCCCGACCGGCCTTCACCGAATGACCGTAGGACTCAAGGCGCTTCTTCACATCCGGGAGCGTAACCTCTTCACCCAGGCCGTCGGTAAAGCGCGCAAGCGGAACGGAGAACGTGCCCGAAGTATCATAGGGAAACGCGATGCGCTTCCCCAGCCCGGTGTCATAGGGATAGGTCACGAGCACGGGTTCGATGTCCGCGCCCCGGTCGTAGAAGTTCGCTGCCAATATGTTCAGGGTCAGGACCGTCATCCGCAGGTCCGTGCCGGTCACTTCAACGAGCACACTTCTGGTCTGCGGCTTGACCTCGCCGAGCTCCCTGCTGTTGATGATCGGCGGGAACGAGAGCACGCGCCCCATGCCGTCGGTGAGCACGGGATATTTCGAGAAGGGCTTGAGGATGCCGCCGTAGGCGATCCCCTTCGGATGGCGCTCGAGGATCTCTGCCAAGGTGAGTTTCTCTTCCATGCCGAGCGGCGTGAACGAGACCGACGACGGCTCCGCCAGCCGGTAATCCACGGGAAACGCGATGCGGTTGAGCTCATAGATGCCAATCGAGACCGTGCTCCTCTTCCTGCCGAAGATCTCGGCAAGCTTGTCCTGGCTCTGGATCATCTGGGCCAGCACGTCGTCATTCATGCGGATGCCGTCCGCGGTGCAGGCAGCGATATAGGGCCGCACGGCCTTCATGTCCTTGGAAACCCGGATTTCACGCGTCGCCTTGCGTCCGTGCTCGAAGAACGGATACACCTCGGGCTTGCCCGAGAGCGCGATGCGGATCTGACGCGCGATGCCTTCAGCCGACCAAAGGTCGGGCCGGTTGCTGTCGGACAGCTCGACCTTGAGGTCATCGGTCTCGGCAAGGTACTCCTTCAACTCCGCCTTGGCGAGCATGAGCTTCTTCTCAAGGACCTCAAGAGAGAGTTTCTTGCCGATCAGCGAATCGAGGTCGCGTTTTTTAATATCAATAGTAGGCATATTTTAGAGCAAATTCTAAATTCTAATGTCGAAATCCTAAAAAAATCTGGATTTCCGTCATTCAATATTATTTAGAATTTAGAAATTCGAGCTTAGAGTTTGCTACCCCAGTTGTATTTTCTTTGTGCGAATAAAATCCAAATCCTTCGAAAACAAATCGCGGATATCCTGGATGCCCAAGGCCACCATGGCCATGCGGTCGAGCCCCAGACCCCAGGCGATCACCGGCACGTTCACGCCGAGCGGCGAGGTCACTTCGGGCCGGAACATGCCCGCGCCTCCCAGCTCCATCCAGCCCAGTTCAGGGTGTTTGACGTGCAGTTCCACCGACGGCTCGGTGAAGGGGAAATAAGCGGGCCGGAACTGGAACTCGCCTGCCTTCGCGATCTCCTGGCCGAAGAGCTTGAGCAAGCCGAGGAGCGTCTTGAAATTTATCTCCTCGCCGATCACGATGCCCTCGACCTGGTAAAAGTCAGGAGCGTGCGTGGCATCAACGGAGTCGTAGCGGAAGCAGCGCGCGATGGAAAAATATTTGCCCGGCACCTTAGGCCCCGACGCAAGGGTGCGGGCGGACACGGCCGTTCCCTGGCTCCGGAGGATCAATTGTTTAGTGCGCTCGAAATCAAAGGGATAGCGCCAGCCCGTGGAGCCGGTCTTGCCGCCGTCCTTATGCGCCGCGGCCACGCGCTTTCCGAACGGTTCTTCGATTATTTTGCAGTGAGCAGGTTCCTTGACGAAGTAGACGTCATGGATGTTTCTGGCCGGGTGGAACTGCGGCATGAACAGGGCGTCCATGTCCCAGAATTCGTTTTCCACGAGGGGGCCGCGCATCTCTTCGAACCCCATACCGATGAACTTATACTTCACAAAATCGAGAAATTCTTTATAGGGATGTTTTCTGCCGATGCTCTGTCTCGGGGGATTGAGGGAAATATTATAGGCGCGGAACTTCTTGTTCTTCCACGAACCCTGCTTCAGCATCTCGGGCGTAAGCACTGCGGCTTCCTCTGCAACTACGCCCCGCTCCCGGACCATGCGCGCCAATTCCCGGCCGTCGTCCGTGAGCGTGTACGAGCGGTTCTTTTTTTCTGTGATGCGGAAGAGGCCTTTCGACTTGCCGCGCTTATGGAAGTTCGCCTGGATCGCGGTTTGGTGGGGCTCGGAGAAGGAGGGCAGTTCAGCCTTGTCCTTCCCCTCCGCGAGTTTGAGGAGGTCCGTCAAAAATTCATAGGAAGAAATATCGGCCGCGGGCGCCAGTTCGAGCACCCCGCCCTGGACGACGCGAACCACGCCCGCTTCCTTGAGCGCGCCAACTGCGGAGCTAACCTCCGAAGGTTCCATGCCCCAGCTTTGAATTATATCTTTAACGGTTAACTGCTTCCCTTCCCGAAGAGCGGTGATGATCCGCATCTCGGGCGTGCCTTTTTCAACATATTCCTTGCCGGTTTCCGTGAGGGAAACCGTGGACGTGATCGACTCGTCCTTTACCTGAAGCAGGCCCTTCGATTGGAGCCAGCCCGAGGCCATGTCCAGGCGCGCTTCATCAAGGCCCGAGGACGTGAGGACGTCAGGGGCGGACAGGGTATCGCCGCGATCGAACGCGAGCAGCACCTTGTTCTCGAGCGGGTGCAGGCTTTCGAACAATTTTATTTGATCTGGAGACGTCATGTTGATGTGCGGGCTAGATTACTGATATTGCGGAATTTTGTCAAGGAAAAACCGGCTCAGCGCGAGCAGGTTGGAGACGACGACGCGTCAACTCGCCTGACGCATGACGAAATTAGATTCCCACTCAAGGTCGCCCATCAATGTCCATTTTACGAAATTCCTGATCTTGCTTTTGGTATCAGCTGAAAGCCCGATGAAGCGAAGTCCCATGCCGGGTTCCGTGTCGAATTCAACTCCCAGCGGGATTTTTCTGACCACCTCTCCGACGACTTCGATTACGTCGGAATCGAGGGGAAGGGTAAAAGAAAGATGCAAAAGCGCATTTTCAGAAAGCGGGGCGTGCGTGCGCAGGTAGATGCCGCCCTCTGAAATATTGACGCTGTACAGGAATTTATCGGGTACGTTTTCCTCGATCTCAACGCGCATGGTCGCCGGGACCCTCGGGGCCTCCCTCGGCTCTCCGCTCAAACGGCGAAGTATTCCGTAGACCAGAGACAAGTCAATCGGTTTTTCAATGACGGCGGAACACCCCCGGGCTATCAACGATTCGGACAGAGCGCTGCTCTCCGTCGCAAGAACAACCACCAAGGGAAGGGACTTCAGGACCGGAACGTTTTTCAGCTCTGAAACGGCCGCGTTCCGTTCCTCATCGGGAATGTCTCCATCCAGCATGAGCAGGGATAATTCGTGCTTGTTCCCGAGCCGGGTCCCTTCGTTTGCGCTCTCCGCGAAGACCGGGGCATACCAGAGTCTATTGAGTAAAACTCCCAAAAACATCCGCCCGACGGGAGCCCGGCAAATGACAAGTACTTTCCTTTTTTCGGTCATACCAATACCTCCCTTGAAGGGG
>JBGPHF010000226.1:0-4015 GCA_041484215.1 Nitrospirota bacterium | reverse complement strand
CTCATCTCGATGATCGCCGCCTCGACGTACACCTGCCTGCGCCGGATATCGAGTTTCAGGATCACGTCCCTGATCGTCTCATAGTCGGTCGGCGACGCCACAATGATGAGCGAATTGGTGGACTTGTCGGCCGTGACCGTAACCTGGCCCTCGAGGATCGTCGAAGGGCCCGTCTGGGCCGCCCCACCCTGAGGCGGCACCGGAAGCCGGGCCACGAGCGCCGACATTATCTTGGCGAAGTCTTCGGCGTTCGCGTTCTTGAGATAATAGACGTTTATTTTGCCCTTGCCCTCGGGCGCGGGATTATCGAGCGCCAGAATGAGGCTCTCGATTTTTTTGATGTTTTGAACGGAATCAGTGAAAATGAGCGAGTTCGTGGCCGGATACGCGATGAGCGAACCGTCCTTTGTCACGAGGGGTGTGAGCGTGCGCACGATCTCGTTGGGATTCACGTAGGTGACCCGGATGAGCTTCGTGATGTACCCCTCACCCTTGTACTTATCGTCCTTGTATACTTTGAGCCCGCTTTGCCGGGCCGAGGCTGCCTGGATGATCCGGATGACCTTGCCGTCCTCGATGGCTGTAAAACCCTTGATTTCCAGCGCGGAAAGAAATACCTGGTAGGCCTCGTCCGGCGTGATCTTCGTCGGGGTCATGAGCGTAACCTTGCCCGTCACGCGCTCGTCGAGGATAAAGTTCCTGCGCGTCAGTTCGCTCATTACCTTGATGAGCGCGGCGATGTCGATATTCGTGAAGTTCAGGGTAACGAAATCATCGCCCGCTTTATATCTCGGAATTTCTATCTGCCGGGAAGTCGTGCCGGAAGGAGCGGACGCAAGGCGCGCAGGCTCCTCTGCGTACACCACGCTTGCATTGACAAGCCCCGCAAGAAGCAGAGCTGGGATTATTTTCACTCTGAGCCTCCGAAAAAAAAGAGAAGGTAAGTCTACCCGCGCGGTTTTCGTGTTCACGGGAAGGCACTGCACTTCGGAAATGGTACCGGCAAGGGTTTGATGCTGCCGCGTTGAGGAATTCACCCTGCCTGTCGAAGGCGCCATTGCGCTATCGGACCTCGTAGTTCAGCGTCTGCCGCTGGCCGCTCCGAATCAGGTCGATGCTGATGTTCCGTTCCTCTTTCAGGCTTTGATACATCTGGAAGAACTTAGCGGGATCGTCCATGTCCTGGGAATTTACTTTTTGAATCACATCTCCGTTCAGGAGACCGATCTTTTCGTACAAGCTGCCGGGCACGATTTCACTGATCCGGAAGCCCACGGTCTTTCCCTGCTCCGTATAGGGAAGCGCCCGCGCCTGGGTCAACAGTTGGTTCATATTTTCCGTGCTCGACGCGATCGCCTGCTGATCGACCATGAATTTGCCCTCGCCGAGCTTTCTCACGCCCGCTCCGGGCTTCGTCACGTCAACAATTTTCATATCGTCGACGACCTGTATCACGGTCGTGACGCCGTCGGCCCTGCGGATCGAAATCCGGTCGCGCTGCACCTTGACAATTTGCGATCCGTCGGGAAGTTTTTGGTTTATGCGGTAAAATGCCTGCCCGGTCGAGTCTTCAAGCACCGCGCCGGCAAAGCTTTCTCCTTCGATCGTTCCGATGAGACGGTAGGTCGGAATTTCTGCGGCAGGAGCGTTCGACGGACCCTTGCCCTCGCCGAAGAGGCCTCGTTCGAGAATGGAGGAATAGTCGCTCAGGCCGCGGCGTGTATCACCCGCCGGCCTCGCGCTTGCGAGGGGAGAGGTAAACGTCGGCGCGGCTTCCAAGCTGCGGCCGATCATAGCATCCACCGTGTCCGCCAGAAAATAGGCGGACAAAGTAAGAAGCGCCACGAGGGCCAATGTATACGCTTTTTTCCCTTCCCTCATACCATCTCCGTACCAGGAACCCAGGTTTCCCTTTCCTCGGCTGATAAAAAATTATACTCCCTGCATAATTTCTTGTCAATCGTTAACTACTTGACGCCAAAGGATTTTATTGGCTTGCGCGCACAGCTTGAACCGGTTTTTTGAGTGGAGCCCCCTCCGGCAGGAGCCGGAGGCTCCCTTAAATAACGCGACCTCCCGCGGACTACGCGCGACCCCCGGCGGGAGCCGGGGGATTGCAAGTCGCGGGATTCAGCCATCGGGCGAATATCATTCCTTGAAGAACCCGCGGTAAAAGTTCACGGCCCTTCCGCGGTAGGGCTGGTAGATGCGTTTCGAATCCAGGTCCACGGTCTTCAGATCAACGGCCTTCTCGTCCTTGAGCCAGTCCGAGACGATCAGAGGCGTGACCTCGATATGGAATTGGAGAGCGTAGACACGGTCCGAAAACCGGAACGCCTGATGAGGGTAAAGTTCCGACGACGCGAGCCCCACCGCGCCCGAAGGCAAATCGAAGGTGTCCCCGTGCCACTGAAATACCTGGGCACTATTCCTGCCATCCAGCGCAAGCCTGAACATGAGCGGGTCTTTCATCCCTTCCGGCGTGAGCGAAACTTCATACCAGCCGATTTCTTTTTTGCCGCCGGCGTATACCCGGGCCCCGAGCGCGTGCGCCACCATCTGCGCCCCCAGGCAAACACCCAGGACATGTTTGTTCGCCTTGACCGCCTGTTCTATGAGCCGCGCTTCGTCCCGGAGATAAGGATAGTGGTCCATCTCATAAACCGCCATGGGCCCGCCCATGATAACGAGGTGGGTGAAGTCGTCCACTGCGGGTGTCTTTTCGTCTTTGCTGAGGTCAATGAGAGAATAGGGAACGTTCTCCGCGCGGAGAAAATCCTCGATCGTGCCCGGTCCTTCGGCAGCTATGTTTTTGACAATGAGTACGCGCATGCCCCGTCCTTTCAGGTATCACGGTCTTCTTTGGCCGTAAAAAAAAGAAATGCCATTTTCGGCCGCCGGGACGACTCCGACGTCACGAAGTGAATCCCTTCGAAGGAAAATCCTTCCGCGCTCCAACGGTTAAGTATCTTCTCGAGCTCTTCGTCCGTTACCGGGCTGGTTTCGACGACTTTATAGACCATGGTTGTATTATAGTAAAGTGCGGGTGTTTTTTCTACACATTAGAAAAAACTTTTCTTGCTATTCGCCGTCTGCGGCAATATAATCTGGCCATGCCGATGAAAGCTAACGTGCTCAGCGGTCTCGACCTCATCGAGAAACTCTGGCCCAAAGACTTGAAAGGCTGCCGCGCGGGCCTCGTGGCGCACCCGGCTTCGGTGAACCGACGCCTGGAGCACGCCGTCGGCGTGTGCGCGAAATCGAAGCAATTCAAACTCACCACCCTCTTCGGCCCCCAACACGGCATCCTCGGCCAGACCCAGGACAACATGATCGAATGGGAGGGCTTTCGCGACCCCGTTACGGACCTTCCGGTGTACAGCCTTTACGGCAAAACGCGCAAGCCGCGGCCGGAGATGCTCGCGGACCTCGACGTCCTCATTGTCGACTTGCAGGACGTGGGTGCGCGGTACTACACCTTCATCTGGACGCTGGAACTCTGCATGCAGGCCTGTTGCGAAGCGGGAAAAACCGTTATCGTCCTCGACCGGCCAAACCCTCTCGGAGGCCTTTTAACGGAGGGGCCAATACTCGATCCCGAGTACGCTTCGTTCGTAGGGCTGCGCCCCCTGCCGGTGCGCCACGGCATGACCATGGGAGAAATAGGCCTGTATCTTTGCGCAGAATTTCATCACGGCCTCGATTTCCGTGTCGTGGCCATGCAGGGATGGAAGAGAAGGCTGTGCTTCGATCAGACCGCGCTCCCCTGGGCCATGCCTTCCCCGAACATGCCGACTCAGGACACCGCGCTCGTGTATCCCGGCTTATGCCTGCTCGAAGGAACGAATATTTCCGAAGGACGCGGCACGACCAGGCCGTTCGAAATATTCGGGGCGCCCTTTATCAAGCCCGAAACGCTCATCGACGTGCTGAAGGAATTCAAGCTTCCCGGCGTCCTTTTCCGTCCGCTTTCGTTCCAACCCACATTCCAGAAGCATGCGAATGCGCTTTGCGG
>JBGPHF010000225.1:0-4030 GCA_041484215.1 Nitrospirota bacterium | reverse complement strand
GTCGAGATCACGTCCTGGATCGTAAACTGGCCTTTTTCCTCGGCGATTCTCGCGTGAAAGATGATCTGGAACAGGAGGTCGCCCAGTTCTTCTTTCACCTTGTCCGGCTTGTCCTCGTCGAAAGCGTCGATCACCTCGAAGCACTCTTCGATCAAAAAAGGCTTGAGCGAGTCCGTGGTCTGCTTCCTGTCCCAGGGGCAGCCCTCGGGCCCCCGGAGTACGGCCATGAGTTCTACGAGTTTCTTCAGGTTATCGTCCATCACTCTCCCTCGCTTTCGGAGTAAACTTACACAAAGCTGAAATTGTTTGCAAGCTTTTTTCTTGAAAGGGGTATGACATTATGGTAATGTTATACACAATGGATGACAAAACACAGAGGCACGGAGACACAGAGAAAACAATTTATTTTGATGAAGAACTGACCAATAAAATTATTGCCTGCGCTATAGAGGTCCATAGACATATCGGTCCTGGTCTGTTGGAATCAGTCTATGAAGAATGTTTTTGTAGGGAGTTAAACCTGGCGGGATTGTTATTTGAACGGCAGAAAGCATTGCCGTTGGAGTATAAAGGGTTCAAACTCGATGGCGGGTATCGGATCGACGTCATCGTGCAAAAGAAGGTAGTTTTAGAGCTCAAATGTGTTGAAAAAATTACGGCAGTCCATGAAGCTCAACTTTTGACTTATTTGCGGCTTTCAAAGATTAAAACCGGCTTGATCATTAACTTTTATACAGACGTTTTGAAACATGGCATCAGAAGACTTGTTTTGTAAACTCTGTGGCTCCGTGCCTCTGTGGTTGCGCAATCATTTTGCTTTCCCCGAAAGGAGTTCGATCATGCTGAAGAGGGCTTCATCCGTGGTACTTGCAGTATCCATCCTTGTTTTACTCACCGCCATGGGCGGCAAGGGCGGCGGGTTCGAACGCGCGCCGCGGGTAGAGAAGAATTTCTCGGTTGTGGTGCTGGACCGCTCGGGCAATAAGATCAGCGGCGAGAAATTCAGCTGGGAGGGAAGGACAAGATTTTCCGGATACCTCGGCCTGGCAGAAGTGAATTTGCCTTTCGACCGCATCAAGAGCGTCACGATCGGAGAGAAGCGGGACCGGAAAGTCAAAGTCACGGCCAAAATGACCGATGGCACTGAAACGGTGATCGACGCGGATTCCGATTCTCGCTGCTATGGCGAAGCCGGATTCGGCAGCTTTAAGCTGAACATGGACGAAATTCAGTCAGTCGATTTTAAAGGCGTTAAACAATAGACTTGAATGCGCGGCTCCGGGCCAAATTCCGGACGCCGTTTTTCATGCTGACCATTCCTCACCCGTGAACCTCGTGAATCAACACGCAACTCCTGCCTTCGACGGCAGCCTCAAAACGCTTCTCGATGAAGAAAACGCGGTCATCAGACAGATGCACTTCTCCGGCGCCCCGGGCGCCGAAGTCGTCCAGCGACGCACCGCCTTCATCGACCGCGCCCTGCGCGAGGCTCACGGCCGCCTGAGCGCCTCCTCCCCCATGCCCGCGCTCGTTGCGATCGGCGGATACGGCAGGGGAGAACTGAACCCCCATTCCGATATCGACATCATGTTTCTCTCCCGGGACGAGGCGGACGGCAAGCGGGCCCCCGAGCTCCTTTACCTGCTTTGGGACGCGGGACTCGACGTGGGCTATAGTGTGCGGACAATGAAGGAATGCGTGAGCCTCGCGCGCCAGGACGCAAAGATCCGCACCTCGCTCATGGAATCCAGGCTCATAGCCGGCGATTCATCCCTGTACGCCGAATTTCTCGCATCGATGAAAAGCGACGTTTTTTACCGGAAAGTTCGGGAGTTCAACACCGAGAAAATAGCGGAAAGGAGCGCGACGCGCTTGAAATTCGGCGGTTCTATCTACCTGCGCGAGCCGAACGTCAAGGAGGGCGGGGGAGGGCTCCGGGACGTGCACACCGCCCTGTGGATTGCTTTCGCGCATTTCCGTGTTTTCTCGCTCGCCGAACTTGTGGCCCTGGGTGTCGTCACGGAGGGGCAGTACGCTGTTTTCCTCCGGTCACGAAACTTTCTCTGGAGGGTCCGGAACGAGCTCCACTATCTCTCGGGCCGCAAGAACGACCACCTTACGTTCGACCTGCAGGAGCAGGCGGCCCGCGACTTCCAGTACCGGGACTCCAAGCACCTGTTCGCCGTGGAGCGGTTCATGAAGGCCTATTTCCTCCATGCGCGAAACATTAAGGAGTTCTCGAACCTGATCGCGGAGGCCGCGCTCCCGAAACAACCGCGCCGTTGGTTCGACCGCAAACAGGCGCTCGGGCCGTTTACCCTGATAGGCAGGATACTGATCCCGGCGTCAGATAAAGAGTGCGAAGGGAATGCCTCGGCCGTCCTGACCGCCTTTGAACTTGCCCGGACGCACCATGCGAGCTTCTCCGATAAACTGAAGGCCCTGATCCGCACGTGCCGGATAGACGATAGCGCCCGGAGCGCTCCCGAAGCCGCGGCAATATTCCTCGGAATTTTAAACAACCCGGACGAGCTTTCGGAAACGCTCACGCTGATGAAAGACCTGCGTTTCCTGGGCAGGTATCTCCCCGAGTTTCGGGCCATTCAGACGCTCGCCCGGCATGACTATTATCACCTCTACACCGTGGACGAGCATATCCTGCTCGCCGTCAAGAACCTCCAGGGATTGTGGTCCGGCCAGTTTTCGGCGCCCACGACCCTGCGGGAGGCCTTCGCCGGAATCCGGAAACGATGGATCCTGACGCTCGCGGTGCTGCTCCACGACTTGGGAAAAGCGTACCGTTCGGACCATGAAAGCCATGGCGTTCCGATCGCGGAAGCGATTTTGGCCCGGCTCGGCGTTACGGGTGAGGACCGCCTGCGTATTTTGTTTCTGATAGGGAATCATCTCCTCATGTCGAACCTTTCACAGCGCAGAGAGCTGAGCGATCCGAATGTTATCGCCCGGTTTTCGCGTACCGTAGGCGACAGGGAAAACCTCGCGCTGCTTTATCTGCTCACCTTCGCGGATATTTCGGCCGTCCATCCTTCCTCCTGGACCCAATGGAAAGCAACGCTTCTGCAGGACCTTTATCTGAGGTCCCTTCATCATTTCGATACGAGCGTTCAGGCCGTGGAAGCAGAGCATGCCAGGCTGCTGGCGGCCTCGGTCAGGATCAGGGAAGCCGCTCACAGGCTATTCGCGCCGGAGGAAATAGACGCCTTCCTGGCAGCCATGCCCGAACCGTATATCCTCTCTACCTCGGCGCATCGGGTGATCGAGCATATAGAAATGATGAAGCGTCTACCCGTTGAAAAGCTCGCGATTGAGTACCGTCATTATCCCGAAAAAGGCTATACCGAGCTTACGGTCTGCGCGTACGACGCCTATGGCATGTTTTACCGCACCGCGGGCACGCTTGCGGCCAAAAATCTGAACATTGTGCGGGCGCAGGTATATACGTCGAAGAACGGGGTTATGATCGACACCTTCCGGGTGACCGATCCCGAGGGAAAAATATACGACTACAACGAGGCCTGGGAGAGCCTGCGCAGCGAACTGAGGAAAGCTCTGAGCGGACACTTTCGTCCGCCTGGAACCGGTTTCTACGCGCAGGCCCGCGCCTCGGCCGCGATGGTGGTTGCGTCCGTCGAGTTCGACAATGAATCCTCGGACGTTTTCACGATCATCGACATTACGGGCCGGGACCGCGTCGGGTTTCTCTACCGCGTCACGAAGGCGCTCTATGAGCTGAACCTGGACATCGGCTCGGCCAAGATCGTCACGGAAGGCGCGCGCGTCATGGATTCGTTCTACGTGACGGACCTCCTGCGCAGGAAGATCATCGACAGCGTCAGGCTTGCGAAAATTAAAGAGGCGCTGGTCAGCGTGATTGAGTAACCATGAGGTAAGAATGATAAGGATCCGATAAAGAGCCTGATAGCGGGATGTATTGCGGTTGGATGTATCCGTATTTATCGGGTGTTCATCCGTCTTTTCAGTGTCTAAAGCCCGAATGTTTTTTTACGCT
>JBGPHF010000224.1:0-4041 GCA_041484215.1 Nitrospirota bacterium | reverse complement strand
CGCATAATCATTCCAATGGTTGAAAACGATTTCTCTCCGCAAGCCGAGGGCGGCGGCGCATCATAGCGAGGTTGACAGGATGAATAAAATACTCGTCATTGACGACGAACAAAGCATGCGGGATTTTCTCTCGATCATGCTTAAGAAGGAAAACTATGACGTGGTGGCGGCAGAAAACGGCGACGACGCCCTCAAGGCAGTCCAATCGGAAATATTCGATTTGGTGATCAGCGATGTAAAAATGCCGACGATGGACGGCATCGAGCTGTTGAAGGCGGTTAAGGAAGTGTCGCCCGAGACCGTAGTCATCATGATAACAGCGTATGCGACCGCGGACACTGCGGTCGAGGCGATGAAGCTGGGAGCTTACGATTATATAACGAAGCCTTTCAAGGTAGAAGAAATCAAGTTGGTCATCCAGAAGGCGCTCGAAAAAGGCCATCTCAGAAAAGAAAACATTCTTCTCAAACGGCAAATAGAATCGCGCGCCGGGTTCGATAAATTTGTCGGGAAAAGCACGTCCATGCAAAAAGTGTTTTCTCTCATCCGCCAAGTCGCGGACACGAGGAGCACCGTGCTCATCACCGGGGAAAGCGGGACCGGAAAGGAATTGGTGGCGAGGGCGGTCCACTTCAGCAGCGCAAGAAAAGACAAGCCTTTCGTAACGATCAACTGTGGAGCGCTCCCCGAAACGCTGCTCGAAAGCGAGCTGTTCGGGTATATGAAGGGCGCATTTACCGGTGCCGTCGCCAACAAACAGGGGCTGTTCGAGGCTGCGAATGGGGGGACCATTTTCCTTGACGAAATCAGCGCGACGACAGCGGCCTTGCAGGTCAAGTTGCTGCGCGTCCTTCAGGAGAGGACCTTCATGCGCGTCGGCGGAACAACGGACATCAAGGTCGATACCCGCGTTATCGCGGCGAGTAATCGGGACCTGCAGGAGGAGGTTGCAAAAGGGGTTTTCCGGGAGGACCTGTATTATCGTCTTAATGTCATACCAATTCATCTTCCTGGCCTCCGTGACCGGAAGGAGGATATTCCGATGCTGGTTGATTTTTTTCTCAGAAAATTCTCCGGCCGAGGCAAAGAGACGAAGACCATAACACCCGAGGCACTGAAACTGCTTATGAGCTATCGCTGGCCCGGCAACGTGCGCGAGCTGGAAAATACCATTGAACGGCTTATGATCCTATCCACTGAGGATACCATACGTGGCGAACACGTTCCTGATTCGCTGAAAAACGCGAGTGCGCGTCCGGAATTGATTCCGGCGGATATTCCCGACGAAGGCCTCGATCTCGAAGCCCTGTTGAGCGCCACGGAGCAAACACTTCTCCAAAAAGCACTCAAAAAGAGCGGTGGAGTAAAAACCGAGGCCGCGAAGCTCCTGGGCCTCTCCTTTCGGTCCTTTCGGCACCGGCTGCATAAATATGGGTCTTCCTAGGCCGCAATCGGAGTTTTTTGATTGCAAAACCCAGCTGTTTCCGTTACAATTTCAACCTTATGGCATTCGAAAATATCAGGGATTTTGTCGCTCTTCTGGACAAGCAGGGCGAACTCGTCAGGATCAGGGCGGAGGTAGACGCTGAACTCGAGATCCCGGAGATCACGGACCGGGTCTCGAAGCGGAAAGGTGCCGAGAACAAAGCGCTCCTGTTCGAGCGGGTGAAGGGGTCGTCTTTTCCCGTCCTGACCAATGCGTTCGGGTCCATGAAACGGATCTGTCTCGCTCTTGAGGTGGAAAGTCTTGACGATATCGGGCAGCGCATTAAAGAGCTCGTCGATCCGACGAATTTGTTTCCCGGTCCTGGCGCGGGGATCATGGACAAACTCCAGATGCTGCCGAAACTGGCTGAGTTGTCGCATTTTTTCCCGAAGACCGTAAAAAAGGCCCCCTGTCAGGAAGTTGTGCTCACCGGCGATCAGGTGGATCTTGCGAAGATTCCCGTTCTCAAGTGCTGGCCGGGCGATGGCGGACGTTTTATCACGCTCCCGATGGTTTGCACGGTAGACCCGGTAACGAAGATCACGAACGTGGGCATGTACCGGATGCAGGTGTTCGACCACCAGACCACGGGCATGCACTGGCACAAACATAAAGATGGCGCCCGGCATTACCAGCATTATGAATCAGCGGGAAAGCGCATGGAGGTAGCCGTGGCGATCGGCGGAGATCCCTCCATCATCTATGCTTCCACAGCGCCGCTTCCCCCTGCCATAGGCGAGTTCATCTTTGCCGGTTTTTTAAGAAAGCAGCCGCTTGAAGTGGTCCCGTGCAAGACCATAGACGTACGGGTCCCGGCGGAAGCGGAGTTTGTGCTTGAGGGTTTTGTCGACCCGGGAGAGCGCAGGCTCGAAGGGCCGTTCGGAGACCATACGGGCTATTACTCGGAGGCGGACCAGTACCCGGTGTTTCATATAACCGCGATTACGCACCGCAAGGATGCAATCTATCCCGCAACGCTGGTCGGCCGTCCCCCGCAGGAAGACGCTTACCTGGGCAAGGCCACTGAGCGCATTTTTCTGCCGCTTCTCCAGATGGTCGCTCCCGATATCCTGGATATGGACATGCCGATAGAAGGCGTATTCCATAATAACGTGATCGTTAAAATCAGGAAGCGGTACGCCGGCCACGGTAAAAAGGTCGTCAATACCATCTGGGGCACGGGTATGCTCATGCTTTCCAAGTTCGTCATCGTCTGCGACGAGGACGTGAATATCCATGATTACTCCGAAGTGACCTGGAAAGTCATGAACCATGTGGATCCGCAGCGCGACGTGGTTATCATGGACGGTCCGCTCGACATTCTTGACCATTCCTGCCCCCAGATAGGATTCGGAGGCAAAATGGGCATCGACGCCACGCGCAAGGGCCCCGGAGAAGGGTTCACCCGACCCTGGCCCGACGAAATAAAAATGGACCCGCAGGTGCAAAAGAGCGTCGAAGCGCGGTGGAAAGAGTTCGGTTTTTAGCGGCTTCATCAACGGCGGAATACGCAGTTCGTCATCCAGTGGATATTATCTCCTATGTTGCTATCCGATATTCTCCTTATTCTTTTCCTGATCATGGTGAATGGTTTTTTCGCGGCGTCCGAGATTTCTCTCATCTCGCTCAGAAAGAGCAGGGTGCGGCATCTCGTCAAGAGCGGAAACCTGAACGCCAAGAGAGTGCAGAAACTCCAGGAGGAACCCGATCGGTTTCTGGGCACGGTGCAGATCGGAGTGACGCTCGTGGGCACCCTTGCCGCCGCGATCGGAGGCATCATCGCCGTCAAGTATCTCCGGCCCGTTCTTGCCGCCGTTCCCTTGGCGCTTGTTCAAAAAGGGGCGGAGCCGCTGGCCGTGGCTTTGATGGTCGCACTGATCACCTACGTTACCATTGTCATCGGCGAATTAGTGCCCAAATCACTTGCCATCAGACATTCGGAAAAGATATCTTTTCTCATCGCGGGGCCTATCGACGTTCTTTCGAGGGCGCTCTCCGCCGTGCTCAGGGTCCTCTTGATCTCCAGCAACGCGATTCTCAGGCTTTTCAATTTGGAACAAGTGCAGGAGCCGGGATTTATATCCGAGGACGAGGTCAAATACCTTATTCGCGAAGGCCGCAAATCGGGCGTCTTCGAACCGTCCGAGGAGGACCTGATTCACAGCGTTTTTCGGTTTACGGATACGGTCGTAAAAGAGGTGATGGTCCCGCGAACCGATATCGTCGCCGTTGAAACGGGTTCCGGCCTCGATGAAATTCTCCGCGTCATGAATGAAAAAGGGTTCTCCCGCCTCCCGGTGTACGCGGAGACCATCGATAATATCATCGGTGTCGTCTATCTCAAGGATATTCTGCCGTTGCACCTGGCCGACAGGCCATTCAAGCTCGACAGCGTGCTGCGCAAACCCTATATCGTTCCGCCGAACAAAAACGTAAGCGTTCTGCTCAAGGAGATGCGCGAAAAAAAGATCCACCTTGCGCTCGTCATGGATGAATACGGCGGCACCGACGGCCTGGTGACCATGGAAGACCTCATCGAGGAGATCGTCGGCGAT
>JBGPHF010000223.1:0-4041 GCA_041484215.1 Nitrospirota bacterium | reverse complement strand
CAGTTTTCGAATTCTTTTTTCCGTTCGAACTGTTCCTGATAGTCCTGCTGCTTGAATAGCTCGCTATGATCTTTGATTTTCATGATGAAACCCTCCAAACTATATTAACTATGACTTGAGACGCGAAACAAATAACCTTTGACACTGAAGGGGCGGACAAAGGCTATGATTAACACGGATAAGACTTTGCCTGATCATGCCTCTTCATAGCTTCTATCCGCCTCTTCCGTGTCAAAGAATTTTTCTATTTTTTCCTTCTTATCAAATCCCACGTCGGGCTGTTCACCGTCATGTCCATGTCCCGTGCAAAGACCGGGAACCCGTCGAACCCGTGATACGGCCCCGAGTAGTCCCAGGAATGCATCTGCCGGAACGGCACGCCGAGCTTGTGGTACGAGTATTTTTCCTTGATTCCCGAGCCGACCATATCCGGCTTCAGCCTGCGGGTGAACTCTTCCAGCTCATATAAGGTCGCGTCGTCCATGATCACGGCGCCTTCCTTCATATCGGGATACGTGCGCTTGTAATCATCGGTGTGTCCGAACTCGTAGCCCGAGGCCACGACCTCCATACCCAGATCCTCGTACGCTCCGATGGTGTGGCGTGGACGGAGCCCGCCGACATAGAGCATCACCTTTTTGCCCTCAAGCTTCGGCCTGAACTGCTCCACGACCAGGTTCATGAGCGGCGTGTACTTGGCGATGACAGCCTCCGCGTTCTTCTGGATCTTCTCGTCGAACTTGGCTGCGATCTTCCTGATGCTGTCAAAGGTCTTCGTGGGACCGAAGAAATTGAACTCCATCCACGGTATGCCGTAGTTCTCTTCCATGGTCCGGCAGATGTAGTTCATCGAGCGGTAGCAGTGGATCAGGTTCAGCTTGGCCTTGCTCGCGATGCCGAGCTCGTTGATCGTGGAATCGCCGGTATACTGCGCGATCACCCGAAGCCCCATCTCTTCAAGTATCTTGCGCGAGGCCCACGCATCGCCGCCGATGTTGTAGTCGCCGATCAGGTTCACGTCGTACGGCGTGGTCTTTTCAAGCGTGCCCTTGCCGAGCACATAATCCTTGATCGTATCGTTCGCGATGTGATGACCCAGGGACTGGGACACGCCACGGAAACCTTCACACCGCACCGGCACGATCGGGATGCTGAGCTCCTTTGCCACGCGCTTCGAGACCGCTTCGATATCGTCGCCGATGAGCCCCACCGGGCACTCGGACAGAATGCCGATTCCGCGGCCGAGCGGGAACAATCCGTGCAGCTCCTTGATCGCCAGATCGAGGCCCTTGTCGCCGCCGTAGACGATATTCTTTTCCTGAAAATCCGTCGTAATGTGCATAGTGCCGAAGGCGTCGATCCCGGTCTGGCCGTTGTAGTAGTTCCGTCGAGACCACCAGGAATACTGGCCGCAGCCCACGGGACCGTGGCTGATCGTGATCTGGTCTTTGACCGGTCCCCAGACCACACCCTTCGCTCCCGCGTACGCGCACCCTCGCACGGTCATGACGCCGGGCCGGGACTTGACGTTCGCCTTCACCTGGCAGGTCGTGCACTGCCCCGTCGGGTCGTTGGCCGCAAGGTGCTTGGCGCGCTCTTTTTTCGATTTCTCAGGGTACGCCGACAGGACCTCTTCGATCATTTTTTGGGTGTCCCTGATCTTCCCGCTCACGGGTTTTGCGTCCTTGGTCTCATTATCTTTGACGTCAGTGCTCATGGGAGCTCCTTTCAGAAGTCAGATGTCAGACTATCAGATGACAGACTGGCTCAATATCTTTAATCTGTCTTCTGTCTTCTGTCCTCTGTCTTCTGTCCTCTGTCTTCTGTCCTCTGTCTTCTGTAGTCTGTGTTACGCGACGGCCTCTTCCTTCTCCATGATGCCGAAGTCCATCAACAGCCGCTCCAGCTCGTCCATGGTGATCGGCGTGGGGATCACGAAGTTTTTGTTGTCGGCGATCTTTTTGGCGAGCGTCCGGTACTCATCCGCCTGCACATGATTGGGGGCATATTCGATCACGGTCTTTCTCCGAAGCTCGGCACGCTGAACCTCGTTGTCCCGGGGCACGAAGTGGATCATCTGGGTGCCGAGCTTCGCGGCCAGCTCCGAGATAAGTTCAAATTCCTTGTCCGTCTCTCTGCTGTTGCAGATAAGGCCGCCAAGCCGCACGCCGCCGCTCTGAGCATACTTGAGCACGCCCCGTGAGATATTATTCGCCGCGTACATGGCCATCATTTCGCCCGAGGTCACGATATAGATCTCCTTGGCCTTGCCTTCCCGGATCGGCATGGCAAATCCGCCGCAGACCACGTCCCCGAGCACGTCGTAAAACACGAATTCCGTGTCATCTCCGTATGCGCCGTTCTCTTCCAAAAAGTTGATGGCGGTTATAACGCCGCGGCCCGCGCAGCCGACGCCCGGTTCCGGTCCGCCGCTTTCCGCGCACTTGATGCCCTTGAACCCGGTAAGCAGCACTTCACCCAGCTCCAGGTCCTCCACGGTCCCCTTTTCGCGCGCCATATCCATAACCGTATTCTGCATCTTGCGATTGAGGATGAGGCGTGTGGAGTCCGCCTTGGGGTCGCAGCCGATGATCATGCACTTGTGTCCCGCCTCCGCGAGCGCCGCGACCAGGTTCTGTGTCGTTGTTGATTTGCCGATTCCGCCCTTGCCGTAGATTGCTATCTGTCTCATAGTGTTCCTCCTGTGAGTAGGTTTTGTATTCTCATATAGCAACACGCGTGCCATTTCAGAATATGCTACTTTAAAGGGGTTTTCGCAGTCCGTTGTGAAGTGGAATGAATACAATGAAAGCAGGTGATAAGAATTTATACAAAACGCAACTCATTGGCGTACTTTCCGCTTGCTCCTTCCGGCCAAGTATAGTATTCTTCCATTCCCGGCATTTATTCACGGTTTTTAATAAATAAGAAGACGGCCATAAGGAGTCCCCCATGGATACATGCCCCTGCGGTTCAAATGTCGCCTACGATGCCTGCTGCCGCCCGTTGATCGAGGGTAAGCAGAAAGCACAGACAGCGGAACAGCTCATGCGTTCCCGGTACAGCGCCTACGTAAAGAAAGAGATGGCGCATCTGTACAACTCGCTGCATCCCGATCACCGGGCGAACTATGACGAGAAAAGCAGCCGCGCCTGGGCGGATAGCGCACAGTGGCATACGTTCGAGATCATGGAAACGAAAGGCGGCAAAGCGGAAGACCGTGAAGGCAAGGTTGAATTTATCGTGACGTATTCGCAGGAGGGCGTCAAAGCGGAACACCACGAGTTGTCCTCGTTCAAGAAGGAAGGCGATACCTGGTACTTCGTGGACGGCAAAAACCTGCCGCCGAAGCCGGCTGTGAACACTGCTCCCAAGATCGGCAGGAACGACCCCTGTTCGTGCGGAAGCGGAAAAAAGTCCAAGAAATGCTGCGGGAAGTGAGCTTCAGCGGCGGGTATCGAGTACTTCTTTATAACGCCAGCACTTCACCAGATGATCATTCACCAGCCCGCACGCCTGCATGTGCGCGTACATCACGGTGCTGCCCGTAAACTTGAAACCGCGCTTCCTTAAATCCTTGCTCAAGGCATCCGATTCTTTTGTCGTGGCGGGGATTTGCTTCAGCGCCTTCCATGCATGAACGATCGGCTTGCCCTTCACAAAACCCCAGATGTAGTCGTCGAAGCTCCCGAACTCTTTTTGCACTTCCTGGAAACGTTCGGCATTGTTCTTCGCTGAAAACACTTTGAGCCGATTGCGAACGATCCCCGGATCAAGTAATATTTTTTCCAGTTTTCTCTCACTGAAGCGCGCCACAGGGGCCGGATCGAAATCAGCGAACGCCTTGCGATAGCCTTCCCTTTTTTTCAAAATCGTGGACCAGCTCAACCCCGCCTGCGCGCCTTCCAGGACCATAAATTCGAAATGCACGCGATCGTCATGCACCGGCATCCCCCATTCCTCGTCATGATACCGGATATACTGCTCGAACTTCAAACACCAGGGGCAGCGGAATACGTCTTTGTTTAGGTTCATAATCCT
>JBGPHF010000222.1:0-4060 GCA_041484215.1 Nitrospirota bacterium | reverse complement strand
GGAAGGAGGAGCGGCGAAATGAGCAAAGATAAGAAAACCACCATTGAGGTCCAAGGCGCCGCTATTACGGTGATCTCACAAAATGAGGCGGATTTTATATCGCTCACTGATATGGCAAAAAAGTTCGGAGACGATTCCCTTATTTACAATTGGATGCGCAATCGCAACACCCTTGAGTTTCTTGGCATATGGGAACAAATACACAACCCGGATTTTAAAGGTGGCGAATTCGAGACCTTTAAGACTTAGGCGGGTCTTAATAGTTTTCATCTAACACCCGTAAATGGATCGAAGCCACCGGTGCTATCGGGCTTCAATCCAAGGCAGGACGATATGGGGGCGGAACTTATGCCCACAAGGATCTTGCCTTTGAATTCGGCTCCTGGCTCAGCCCCGAATTCAAGCTCTATTTGATCATGGAATTCCAGCGCCTCAAAGACGACGAAAACCGCCGACTCTCCCTCGCATGGGACCTGAATCGCACTCTGTCTAAACTTAACTACCGTATCCACACCGATGCTATTAAGGCACACCTTATTCCGGCAGCCGTCACGCCGGAACAGATTGCCATTACCTATGCCACCGAAGCGGATATTCTGAATGTGGCCCTCTTCAGCCAAACAGCCAAGCAATGGCGTGCCGCCAACCCGAAGCTCGAAGGCAACATGCGGGAGTATGCCACAGTCGAGCAATTGCTGGTGCTTGCCAATATCGAAGGTATGAATGCCGAATTCATTCACATGGGCCTAGTCCAGGGTGAGCGCCTTAAACGTCTGAACCAAATTGCGATTCGGCAAATGAAGGCGCTTACGGCAACGGGCACGAAGGCATTGGAAAAGGACAAGTGAAACCTGCTGAAGCGGGGCTCACAGTAGAGTAACCTAACAAGCCAGACAGGATTTTCGGGGCAGAGCGTTGCAGAAAAGAAAACAATTGATGAACTCTTTCGTGACGGAAAAGAAATCGATAACGCATTGCGAAATGCCGTTCAGCAGGCCCTCTTGCAGCACAAAAAGGCTGGAAATCCTGTTGCGGCGTGGCGTGACGGCAAGGTCGTCCTGATTAAGCCGGAAGACATTGTTGTGGAAGAGAAGCAAAAGTAAAAACCTTCGGGGTCAGATCATTGGTGCCACTCCGACCAAACATCCTTTCCCGCGCCCTCGTATTCCGCTCCCTCTTGCGTCGACGTACCTGCTATGATAGTAATCACAGTCTTGCAGATCCCGTAAAATAAGGTGTAGGCAGTACTATAAGCAAGTGCTATAATAAGACCTGTTAATAGCACCACTTAGGAGGTCTCCGATGGGTACGAAATTTTCCGAAGACATTGTTCCACTCAGCGATCTGAAAGTGAATCCCGGTAAAGTGGTGTCCCGTGCACAAGAGACACACCGGCCTATTTTGCTGACGAGCAGGGGCCGCGGGGTGGCCGTGGTCCGGTCGCTCAAGGACTATGAAGAAGAAACCGAAGAGCGCGCCTTTATGCAAGGAGTGGTGAAGGGAATGATGGACCTGGAAGAAGGCCGCGAAATCCCGCTCTCCGAGGCGAAAAAACGCCTTGGCCTTAAGTAATCGCATGGCTGAACAGGCACGGATAACGTTTGCCGCATCAACGATCAAAGACCTTGAGGACATTCAGGCCTATTACTCGGACGAAGGCGTGCCTGATGTGGGGAAAAGGCTTGTTGCCGAGATCATTTCCCGGATCGAGAGGCTGAGTTCGCATCCACGAAGCGGTCGTGTCGTACCTGAGTTCAATGCCGAACATCTGCGAGAGATCATTTACCCGCCTTTTCGCATCGTTTATCGGCATGACAAAAGCAAGGTGCGTATCGTTCGAATCTGGCGGAGTGAAAGAATTCTGAGGAAGCCATGACTTCTTCCGCAATTGTGCAAAGGTACTTCATAGCGACAGGTCTTGTTTCTTGATATTTACTCCCGTGTACACACCCCGCACGTTTCCTTTTAGCGAGCAGCACCATCTTCGAATCAAGCCTGCGCTGTTCGTTGACTAAAAAACGATTTCCCACCTGCAAAAATATCTTCAATGAAGTATAATAGCCGCTGCACCGCGGTGAAACAACGACCGGCGTGAGAGGGGATTCGCATCGATGGGAAATACCGAAACGAGCTACTCAGACGACAACCAGACGCGCGAAGCGCTCGCGAAAGCCGGAGCGAAACGAACGCTCCATGAGGTCTACGGCCTCTTTTACGGCTCCCTGGCCGCGCCGGACCCGGCCGACGCCGAGGAGCATACACCGGTGATCTTCGACGAAGAAGAGGACTCCCCCGTCATCTCCGATGAGGATGCCGAGAACGCACGCATGAACCTGCTGTCGCTCTGGAACTTTCTGCGCAAATGGGACCCGGAAAAGGACCCCTTCTACTTTCCCGAGGCTGACTATCCGGACAATTATTCGGGCCTGCTGCGGCATTTGAATGACGACCTGGCGCTGGTCCAATACTTCATCGCCGGGCTCAATCTGGGAGGAACGGAAACCGAGGACTTTTCCGCGGATGCGATCGATGCGCTGCACGAACTGACGGGGGCGTTGACCCGTCTGCAGAAGAACATCGACGTCTGCGCAGCGCTGGACCCGCTGGCAGCGGATGACGACCCGGATTCAACGGCAACGATGCTGGATGAAATTGAGGAGAGCCTCGCTGACGGCATCGCCCGGGTGACCATCGGGCTGAAGCACGCGAAACGGTGAAGAACCACAGAGGGCGCCGAGGAATGCTTGGCAAAACCTAAACACTTTGAGTTTATTTATCAATAAGAAGCTCTGTGTTCTCGTGGTTTAAATGACAAGATAAACAGAGCAGGTAATAAAATAGGGAGGACACGGAGGAAGCGCCTCTATAAATTCAAGACCTTCTCTGTGTGCTCTGTGGTAAATTCTCGACTTTACGAACATTTGCATAAGGAGTTTTCATGTCAAGCCGGTGTTTTTCGAAATATGTCCGCAAGGCCGAGAAAAAACTGGCTCAGGCGGAGAAGCAGCAGGGGCTTCGGCCCGTGATCATCGAAGGCGGCGTCATTGCTGCCACCTGGTGGGGCAAGGCGTGGAACAAGAACCTTGAATCCTACGCTGATTACACCAACCGGATCGGACGGGGCAGAAGCTATGTCCGGAGCGGAGCGGTCCTGGACCTCCAGGTCGGCGCCGGCGAGATCAAGGCCCTGGTGCAGGGCTCCCGGGCGAAGCCCTATGCTGTCACGATCACGATAAAGAAGCTGAATAAGAATACGGGAAACCTCGTCGCGGCCGCGTGCGAAGGCAAACTGGAGTCCCTCGAAGAATTGCTGGCCGGCAAATTTCCCGAGGCGCTCGAAGAAACGTTCCTGCAGCGAAAGACGGGTTTGTTCCCATCGCCCAAGGAGATCGAATTTACGTGTTCCTGTCCGGACTGGGCGAGCATGTGCAAGCATATTGCAGCGACATTGTACGGCATCGGCGCCAGGCTCGATGAAGATCCGACGCTTTTTTTTACACTTCGAGGCGTGGATACGGCCGACCTGGTCAAGCGTGTCGTATCGAGCAAGGCGGAGGACCTTCTCCACAAGGCTTCGCAAAAGAGTCCCCGGATCATTGAAGGCGTTGATCTGTCCGCTGTTTTTGGCGTCGAGCTCGGGGCGGAGTCCGGTTCGTCACCCTCGGATGACGCTGCCGCGGCAAAAATACCTGACGAAGAGAGCGCCCGCATGGCCGATGTGCGGAAGATCCTAAAAAAACAGATGAAGATGGACGCTAAATTAGCGAAGAAGGAAAAGCTTTCAAAAAAGTCCGGTGCGAAGAAAAAGGATGTCAAACGAAACGCAAAGGGCATAGTCGAAAAGGTTGTGAATAAAAAGTTCAGGATCTGAATCCGGCATCGTTATACTACGGCAAGCAAAGTCCTCCGTAAAAGAAAGGATGATGATCATGCAATCCAAGCCGATCCGTTCATTCGAATATAAAAACGCTTTTCTGTATGTTGTGATCCGGGAAGAACCGGAACTGGGAAAAGATAGCTATTTGTACTGCTGCGGAATCAATCTGTCACGGTTCTGCCG
>JBGPHF010000221.1:0-4071 GCA_041484215.1 Nitrospirota bacterium | reverse complement strand
GCTGCTCGCATACGGGCATCGACAAGATCGTGGAAGCCGCGGCGAAGATCAATCCGCGCATCCATTTTGTCGCCGGCGGGTTCCACCTCGTGGTGTCCAAGGACGAAGAGATCGAGAAGATCGTTACCGCCCTGCGCGACAACTTCAAAGTGGCGTACGTCGCGCCTGGCCACTGCACCGGCGAGCCCACGTTTACTGCGCTCAAGAAGGCATTCGGCGATCATTACTTCTACGCCGGGCTGGGTACGAGCTTCGCGCTCGGCGCCACGCCGCGCGCCATTGCCTGATTAAAATAATTCACGAATTTATTGAAAGAGTACATAATGTATATCTCGCTTTGAAGGAACCTAAATGGGGCGATACCGTTATATCTGCGTCGTTATCGACCTGCCAAACGGACAGCATCTCCCCTGATCCTCGTTCTAGTACACACGGGAAGACAGAAGTCATCATGAAGACCTTGCTTTTTTCGGTGCATGATGCCATAATCCGCAAAGATTCGCGACCTGCGCGCCGCGCAGAACGCCGGCGGCGAAACAGGGGCGGACCGAAGAGTGAAGCCTTGAACAAAGAACCGAAAAGAATAATAAAAATCCTGGTCATCGACGATGACGCGATCTATTGCGACACGGTCCGGGATTATTTGACGAAGGACTCGACCGAGGTGCTCACCGCGAATACGGCCAAGGAAGGTCTGGACGCGTGTTCGCGCGACCGTATCGACGTGGTCCTCCTCGACCAGCAGCTCCCCGACGCGGAGGGGTATACGCTTTGCCCCGCTATCCTGAAGTGCCACGACGGGACCAAAATTATTTTCGCGACCGCGTTCCCGAGCTTTGAAAGCGCGGTAAAGGCCCTCAAGGCGGGCGCCCACGACTACCTGACTAAGCCTTTTGACCTCGCCGAACTGGGGCTGACCGTGGAGCGGGCAATCAGGACCGCGGAACTCGAGGGGATCGAGCAGATCCAGGCCTACCAGCGGGAGAAGGAAAGCGAGGAAACCGTCCTTGTGGGCGCGGGACTTTCCTCTGTCGAACGACTCGCGGACCTCGCCGCCTGGTCCGACTCGCCGGTGCTCATCACCGGTGAAACCGGGACCGGCAAGACCCTCGCCGCGAAAACAATCCACTATCGAGGCGGCCGCTCCGCCGCTCCCTTCGTCGGGATCAATTGCGCCGCTTTGCCGGACAGCCTCATCGAGGCCGAGTTGTTCGGCTACGACAAGGGTGCTTACACGGGCGCGGTTGCGACGAAGCGGGGCATCTTCGAGATGGCTGAAGGCGGAACCTTGTTTCTCGATGAAATCGGGGAGATGCCGCTTCAGCTGCAGGCGAAGCTTTTGAGCGCCATCGAGGATAAAACCGTGAAGCGGCTCGGCAGCGAAACGTTCCGGCGCGTCAACGTGCGGATCATCGCAGCCACGGGAGTAAACCTGGAAGGAAACCTGGGCGCGAAATTCAGAAAAGACCTCTATTACCGCCTGAGCGTGATCCGGATCCACATGCCCCCTCTGCGGGATCGCCGCCAGGACATTCCCGCGCTGTGCGCAAGGCTGCTCAAGGGCATGGGGTGGCGGTCCGCCGATCTTTCCGAGTCGGAAGAACGGGCCTTGATGCAGTATGACTGGCCGGGAAACGTGCGCGAACTCAAAAACATCCTGGAGCGCGCGCTCATACTGCAGCGAGGTTCGGAACTCAGGCCGTCGCTGCTTCTCGAATCAGCGCTTTCGACAACCCAGTCCGCGGACAGAACTTTGTTTGCCGACGCAGGGTCCCTCGCTCCTGGTCCTCTTACGCTCGATGAAATGGAAAGGAATTATATCAAACAGGCGCTCTCGGGCCTCAACGGAAACCTTACCCAGACAGCAAAAGCGCTCGGCATCTCTCTTTCTACGCTTAAGAGAAAAGTTAAAGAATACGGCCCAAAATGAGCAACCAGCCCAAAATGAACCATTCATTTTGGATACCAAGTGTATGTTTTTAATAAACAGCCTTCCCCGCTAACCATAACGTATTGATATTTAATGATTCCTTCCGTTGTCCTGAATTGGCATCTTCCTTGCAATAATACAAATTCATGAAGTACGTTCTTATCGTTGACGATGAACAGAGCTTCCTCAAGACCTTTGCCGAGGGTGTGAAGTTGTGCCTCGACGACTGGTATGTTTTAACCGCGGAAAACGGGAAACGAGGCGCTGAAATCATCAATTCCGTGCGCGTGGACCTCGTGGTGACGGACCTGAGGATGCCCCTGATGGATGGGTACGAGCTTGCCGCGTACATCAGAGGGAAATACCCCGATATGCCGATCATCGCCATGACCGCGGACTCCAACTACCACGCGGAGGAAAAGCTTCACGCCATGGGCATCGATCACTGCTTGAACAAGCCGTTTAGACTTTCCGAAGCCGTGAGCATCATCAGGCAGACCGTGTCCGGGGCGCTGTCGGTTTATCCGGCTTCAACGTGTATGGACGGATTTTTTGTTTAACGACGGACTTAAAGAGGGACCAAGGAGGATATATGAACAACTGGCTTAAAACCGTCGATGATGTCATGGTGATGGACCACCCCTACGCGAACACCCACGAAGAAGAACCGGGGCTTTCTTCCGGCAGGTTCCGGGACAGCGCTGAAGTACGCAACGACGCCGAGCGGGAGGAAAATCGCGAGGAGCAGGCCAAGGAGGAAGGCCGGGGAGGGCGCGTTCAAGCGGGTGGAGCGCTCGATTCGGTCAAGTATTATTTAAAAGAAATTCGAAAGACGCCTCTTTTAACTTTTCAGGACGAGCAGGAACTCGGAAAGCGGATAGCCCGAGGGGACGCGGAGGCCAAGTCCAGGATGATCGAGGCCAACCTTCGCCTGGTTGTCGCCATCGCAAAAAAATACGTGAATCGCGGGCTCGCTTTTTCCGACATTATCGCCGAGGGGAACCTGGGCCTGATCCGGGCGGTGGAGAAGTTCGACTATCGCAAGGGGTTTAAACTGAGCACCTACGCCTCCTGGTGGATCAAACAGTATATCGAGCGGGCATTCGTAAACCAGATGAGCACCATTCGCCTGCCTGTCCACGTTGCCGAGCTCGTCAACAAATACAAACGCAGCATGACCGCGCTGACGCGGGAACTGGAGCGGGAGCCCCGCATGGAAGAGATCGCGAAAAGAATGAAGCTGAGCGTTGAAAAGGTCAGGAGCATATCCCAGGTCGTGAGGGAGACGCTCTCGCTGGATACGATCATCGGCGAAAAAGAGGACGATACGCTCGAAGACGTTTTGATGGACACAGCCGCCGTCCTTCCCGACAGCTATTCCGAAGCGATACGGCGGAAAAATCACATCAACGAGTGGTTGTCGAAGCTTTCGGAATGCGAGCGGCGCGTGATCGAGCAGCGTTTCGGCCTCTCCGACGACGAGCCCATGACGCTCGACAGCATCGGCAAGGCTTTTAAAATCACGCGCGAACGCGTGAGGCAGATAGAGAACAAAGCGCTGAACAAACTGCGCAGCATTACCCGGGAAGAGAACATTGCGCTGGAAGGCATTCTGTAGCCGCCGTCCCGCCGCCCCTGGCGGCACGACGGGTTTTGGAAGCGAAAGGACGGGCCATGAGAAGCGTAAACGTGTTGCCGAAGACTGGGGCGCGCGGTGTAAGGGAGGGCGACGCCGCGCCCGTTGTTTACTGTAAGCTCTTCAGCGACGTTGTGCCCGAACTGGTTTGCGGCATGCGGCGAGAAGTCCTTATTGCGCCTGAACTTTTTTCCTGCAAGGGGTGCGTGACCGACATCACGCTCGCTCAGTGGGCCGGGTGAAGGGCACTCCTTACCCTATGCCGCGCTCCGTCTCCAGATTCAAGCGCTCCATACTTCATGACCTCTCCGTCTCTTTATCTTGACTTCAAATCCTCTTATGCTATGCTTTTACCAGCCAAAAAGAACGCGACGCATCACGACCAAAGTATGATGGCGAAGCAAGGCGCGTAACGCTTCCGCGTTGAAAGGCGAGAGAATATGGAGATCGCCATTGCCGCTGACCACGGCGGGTATCGTTTGAAGAGCTTGCTGGTCGAGTACCT
>JBGPHF010000220.1:0-4082 GCA_041484215.1 Nitrospirota bacterium | reverse complement strand
CGAAGAAATAAAAGTCGGCGATTCTGTATTCTGAGTTTTAGCCCGGAGGTTCCCCATGTTGTCGAATTTTTCTTACATACGCCCGAAGACCGTTAAAGAAGCGGTGAAGCAGCTTTCCGGGGAGGGCGCGCGGCTCCATGCGGGAGGCACGGACTTGCTCGGGTGCCTCCGGGACCGCGTGTTCGAGATCAAAAGAATGGTGAGCATCGCGGGATTGAAAGACCTGCAAGGGATCGCCAAGTCCTCTGACGGGGGACTCCGGATCGGCGCGCTCGCAACCCTGGCCGAAATAGCGGAGCACCCGCTGGTGAAGGAAGCGTACCCCGCTCTCGCGCAAGCGGCCCTTTCGGTGGGGAGCCCGCAGCTCCGCAACCAGGGCACGATCGCCGGAAATATCTGCCAGAAGCCCCGGTGCTGGTACTACCGCGGAGAGTTCCGGTGTTTGCGAAAGGGCGGGGACAAGTGTTTTGCCGTATCGGGAGAGAACCAGTACCACTGCATTCTGGGCGGGGGGCCGTGCTTTATCGTCCACCCTTCGGACACGGCCGCGGCCCTTGCGGCATACGAGGCGACGCTCCATATCGTGGGCCCCAAGGGTTCCCGCACGATTCCCGTGGAGAAATTTCACGTTCTCCCGAATGTGGATGTGCACCGGGAAACGATGCTCGAACAGGGAGAACTCGTGACCGAACTGTTTCTTCCCTCGGCAAAGGAGCTGAAAAGTTCCTACCGCAAAGTGCGCGCGCGGGCGTCCTGGGATTTCGCCCTTGCGGGCGTGGCGCTGGTTATGCACTTCAACAACGGCGTGGTCACGCGCGTGCGCGCCGTGCTCTCGGGCGCTGCCCCGGTGCCGTGGCGGTCCCGGGAGATTGAAAATGCGGTCATTGGAAACCGTCTCGACCCCGAAGTCATCGCGAAGGCGGCTTCCTCGGCCATGATTGCGGCGCAGCCCCTAGCCCAGAACGATTACAAGGTCGCGCTTTTTCGGTCCTTGGTCACGGAGGAACTGACGGCGATACGGAAGGTGTGAAGGCGCATCGCCGGAAAGCCGAGAAAATGACTTCGCCTCAGTAGTTTCCTTCCTCAAGGCCGTTCCTTCAGACTGAGTTATCGCTTGTTTAACTTCCGTGGCAGCGGCTTCGTGCTCCTCCGTCCATGACTGAAGCGCCAGCCTGCGGAGCAGAAGCACCTTTGTTTTTGTAAACTGCGACGAAAGTATCCCGTACGATCTCACGGCCTCGTCATGTCTTTTGCATTCTGAAGACAATGTGGAAAAATGATGGATTTGATTGCAGCTGAAAAAGTTTACTTTTGCATCCGTAAAATGATATTATAGAAATGCGTTTGAGCATCAGGGAGTCCCTATGATCCCGGGGGGAAGAGTGCATGACGCTGGATAAATTTTTTCTCGATAAGGAAGACACGGTCCTTCTGATCGTCGATATTCAAGAAAAGCTTGCCGTAGTAATGAAGGAAAAGGGGAAAGTCGTCAGAAACAACCTGCACCTGATCGAGCTCGCGAAGATGCTCGGCATGCCGGTCATGGTGACCGAGCAGTATCCCAAGGGACTGGGTACGACCGTACCCGAGCTTCGGCAGGCGCTGCCCCTCTATCGCCCCGTGGAGAAGATGACCTTCGATTGCTGCGGCCAGCCGGCCTTCCTGGAGGAATTGAAAGAGCACAATAAAAAGAGCGTCATTCTTACGGGCATGGAGACACATATTTGCGTGCTCCAGACCTGCATCGGTCTGCTCAAAGGCGGGATCAATGTGCATGTCGTTTCGGACGCGGTCTGCTCCCGGACCAAGGAGAACTGGAAGACCGGGACCGAGTTCATGCGCGAGGCAGGCGCGGTTGTGACCTGCACCGAGACGGTGCTGTTTCAACTGCTCAAGGCGTCGGGCACGGAGGAGTTCAAAAAAGTATCGAAGCGGATCAAATGACAGACGATAGAAGAAAGAGGACAGAAGGCAGAATGAAACAAAAATTCAGGCTGTCATCTGACGGTCTAACATCTGATTTCTGAAAGAGGTCCATCATGGCACAGGAACAAATCATCCCCGACGACGTAAAGCAGGCAATCAGGGAAACCTTTCAGCAAGGGTTGACGGCGGATGTTGCGGTCGAGGTTTACACCAAGAACGGCGCGAATGACCAGTTCAACGAGGCCGCGGTATCGTTGGTGAAAGCGCTCGCCGAGCTGTCCGACAAGCTGAAAGTATCATTTTATACCGTCGGCGACGAGCAGTCCGTCAAACGCAACGTCACCCGGTCGCCGTCCATTCTGATCGCGCCTGACACGTACCGCATCCGCTATACCGGCGCGCCGGTCGGCGAAGAAGGCCGCTCTTTTCTCGTGGCCCTGATGATGGCGTCCACGGGAAAGCCTCTGCTTACCGATCCCGCTGTAAAAAAGATAGCGGATGGACTACGGGAGAAACGCGACATCCAGGTCTTTGTGAGCCCCACCTGCCCCTATTGTCCGCAACAGGTCCTTTCCGCTTTTTCGGTCGCCGTCATCAAGCCGGACCTTGTGTCCGCCGAGGCCATCGAGATCTACGAGAACCAGGACCTCGCGGAAAATCTCGGTTCGCTGGCCGTGCCGCAAACCTTTATGAACAATACGTTTACCGGCGCCGGGCTCCAACCTGAGCCGATGTTCGTCGAGTCCCTGCTTTCGCTCAAGGAGCCCCAGGTCGCCTCGACGCAGATCTCGGGCGAACCCGTGGAAAAAGACGTCGTCATCATCGGCGGCGGACCTGCGGGGCTCACCGCGGCAATCTATGCCGTCCGGGCAGGGCTGAACAGCGTCGTGATCGAGAAGGGGAACCTCGGCGGACAGGTCATGATCACTCCGGTGGTCGAGAACTACCCGGGCTTCATGCGCATCGGCGGGAAGAGCCTCGTGGACTTGATCGCCCAGCAGGCGGCCCAGTATTGCGACATCCACGTCGGCGAATTCGCAACGGAAGTGAGAAAAGACGAAAAGGACGGCAAGATCTATCTCAAGACAAACCACGCCATCTATATCACGAAGGGCCTGATCATCGCCACGGGAGTCGGAAACCGGGCGCTCGAAGCGCACGGCGCGCAGAAGTTCTACGGCAGGGGAGTTTCCTACTGCGCCACCTGCGATGGGTACTATTTCAAGGACGGTAAGCAGGTGGTCGTCGTGGGAGGAGGAGACACGGCCATGACGGACGCGCTCTACCTTCATAACCTTGGCGCAAAGGTGACCCTCATCCACCGCCGCGACGCCTTGAGGGCGCAGGCCAGGCTCCAGGAAAGCTTCAAGCAGTCGGGCATCCCGGCGCTGTGGGACAGCGAGGTGCGCGAGATTTCCGGAGACAAAATCGTGAAGGCCGTCAAGATCGAGGACAAGAAGACCGGTACGGTCACCGACATGCCGGTTGACGGCGTGTTCGTGGCCATCGGGTACATTCCCAACGTCGAGATCGCAACGCAGCTCGGGCTCGAACTCGACCTGCAGGGCTACATCAAAACCGACCTTGCGACCATGCGCACGTCCATGCCCGGCGTGTACGCGGCCGGCGACATCACCGGCGCACCCAAACAGATCGTGGTGGCCGTGGCGCACGGGTCCATGGCCGCGATGACGGCCTTCGAGGATATCACGAGCCACGTGTGGACGAAGATGGAAAAGGCGAAAGAGGCCGCGAAGGTGGGATGAACAGGTAAAAACGAAAAAGCATTTAGCCACGGATTGACCCAGATTGACACGGATTAAAAAGTTCGTCTTCGGTTTTATCCGTGGATATCAGTGTTCATCCGTGGCCAAATGCTGTTTTTAGAATTATTCGAACTTCACTTTCGGCGCTTCCTTTTCCGCCTGCGGAACTTCGTAATAGGTCGCTTCGCCTACGCCAGCCAAAGATGCAAAGAACCTTCCGAACACGCTCCTCCGATAGGTATTGAGCGCCTTCACGTCGTCGTTGTACCGCATCCGCTCCACGGCGATCCGGTTTTCCGTGCCCGCAAGGTCGTCATGCAGTTTTGAGAATTCCTCGTTCGCCTTGAGCTGGGGAAAGGTCTCCTGCAGAAAGACCAGCCGCGAGAGCGT
>JBGPHF010000219.1:0-4096 GCA_041484215.1 Nitrospirota bacterium | reverse complement strand
GTCTTCGAAGTGCCCAAGCTGGTACAGCACCTTAATGTCCTCTTTGATCTGAGCCGGAGAAAATATTTGTCCTTCCCTTGTTTTTATCTTAGCCAGGATCGTTGCCGTTTCTATCCGCTTGTTCCCCTGTGCCTCGATGAGGGTAATCTTTACCGGTTCCGTCTTTGTCGTTGGTGCTGTTGCTTCCGCCCCGGAAGCACTCTGCTGCACTATCAGGGTGAGGGCGCATGTAATGACGAGGACCAGTTGTTTGCCCACTTTATCGACGACCTCCGCCTCTCCCGTAATGTCCCCAAAAAACAAATTACTATAGCATGGTGAAGAAGAGGTGTAAACAAAAATTTAAGCAAAAAGCCTTGCCAAAGCCTCGTCGGCTAGCAAAAAACCCTTTTCCGTCAGCACGAGCCGGCCTTCAGCCCGCGCAAGAAGACCGGCACGCTCCAACGGGGCAGCGCTCTTGAGCAGGTTCCGTAGCGCGTCGTTCCCGAATCCCTGCTCATAGCGCCCGAGATCCATACCTTCGGCGGTCCTGAGCCCAAGCATGATCGCTTCATTCGCCCCCTGACGGAGATCAACGGTTTCATGATCCACTGTCGCGTACCGTCCTGTAGCCACCCGCCCTGCATACTCGCGGACCTCTTCGATGTTCCTGTATCTCGTGCCTGAAAGGAAAGACCATGCGCCGGGCCCAAGGCCGAGATATTCGCCGCGATCCCAATAGTTTCTATTGTGGCGGCACGCGAACCCCGGAAGCGAGAAATTCGAAATTTCATACCGCTCATAGCCTGCCGCGCGCAGTTTTACCACCGCTTGTTCGTACTGTGCGGCAACTGTGTCATCACCGGGAAGAGAAAAACCTGAGACCTCCGCCTCACGAGTGAACCGCGATCCCTCATCAAGAGACAAGGCATATACAGAGATATGTTCCGGTTTAAGCGAGATGGCTTTGTCGAGCGCGTCGCTCCACTCTTCGCCGGCCAGTCCGGGGATTCCGTAGATGAGGTCTATCCCGATATTGCCAAACCCGGCGCTTCTCGCTATCCGGAAGGACTCTATGGCGTCTTCCGAGCTGTGGAGTCTTCCAAGGAGTTTGAGCAGGACGTCGTCAAAAGACTGGATGCCGAGGCTCAACCTCGTGACGCCATTTTCCCGGAGGAATGTCAGCAGGGGGAGGGAAACCGTGTTCGGATTGGCCTCGATTGACCACTCGACGTTCGTTGAAAAAAGGAAATGTTCTTTGATGACGGAGGTAAGCCTCTGTACCTGTTCAAAAGACAAAACCGTGGGCGTCCCTCCGCCGATATACACGCTGTCAAACCGTTTAAGCTCGAATGCCTGCCTATAGCCCGAAGCCTCAAATCGCAAACCATCAAGGTACTCATCCGCTCTGGCGGGAGCATACACTGTTGAAAAAAAACCACAGTAGTGGCATTTTCTAACACAGAAAGGCACATGTACATAGAGAGACAACATATTGTTTTTTTGTTTGATATTCTTTTTATCCGGAGAAAAATCCGAATTCCGCACGGAATTAACGCAAATATTATGCCAGGATACAAGCTCTTTTCCGTTTGGGTTTATTTTGAGGGGGTCGAGATAATAAGCGCCAACTCATCGCAGTCGGGAAACTTGATGCAATTGAGGCAGTCAGTCCAGATTTTATGGGGAAGTTCTTTTTTATCCACGTCAGTAAAACCAAGTTTCCTGAAAAATCCATCCTGGTAAGTAAGGACGAAAACCCGATCAACTCCCAGTTGCGAGGCCTCGACGAGGCATTGCCGAACCAACTCCGTGCCGATGCCTTTTCCCGCTTTATCCTGGCGCACTGCCAGGGACCGGATTTCAGCGATGCCGTCCCAGCTGACGTGCAGAGCGGAGACTCCCGCGATCGATCCTTCTTGTTCGAATACGATAAAATCGCGCAGTTGTTCGTAGAGCTCGTTGAGCGATCGAGGCAGCATTTGACCTGAACCGGCGAACTGATTGATAAGCGACTGGATCGTCTTCACATCCGCTATCGTGGCCTTTCGTATCATGGATAAAAATTACTCTCTTGACCGGTCAAAGTCAATAAAAATAAACCCGCATTCGACAAGACTTCAGTGTTCGGCGTTGAGAAGCATCTCCAGCGCATCATGAACGTCGTCATGAATGACAATGAGAGGCGTGTTCTCTTCTTTCTCCGCGTTAACGGAACACGTCTTCGCAAAAAGTTGACACGTTCTCATCTTGCTTTCGTTGTTTTTCAAAAGGGCTCTTGACTTTATCGTCTTGAATGGAGTATATTTTAAACAAGGTAAACGAAGCTCAAATAATTATTTTGAAGGCGGTTACCCAGTCATGATGTTCGAAAAATTTACGGAACGCGGCAGAAAAGTCATTGTCTATGCCCGGGAAGAAGCGGAGCGGCTTCAGAACGACTACCTGGGCACGGAACACATCCTTCTCGGAACGCTCCGTGAAGAAGACGGCATACCGGTTTCCGTGTTGCGGAAAATGGGTATCGACGTGGATCAGATTCGCATGGAGGTGGAGCGAAATCTCCCTTCCAGCGGCAACACACTCACCTTCGGCGACATTCCCTTCACCCCGCGCGCAAAAAAAGTCCTTGAATACGCTGTCGAAGAAGCCCGTCTCCTCGGCCACAATTACATTGGAAGCGAACACCTTCTCCTTGGACTCATTCGCGAGGAGGAAGGCATCGGGGGCAAGATTCTCAGAAGTTTCGGGGTGAACCTCCTCGGCTCCCGCCAGTTGGTCATCAACTATCTGCGCCGAGCCGCCACGCAGGTGAGCGCGAAGAAGAGCCCGACGCCGGCCCTCGATGAATTCAGCAGGGACCTCACCGTTCTGGCGAAGGCAGGCAAGCTCGACCCGGTCATCGGCCGCGACAACGAAATCGACCGCGTATTGCAAATCCTCTCGCGCCGTACGAAGAACAATCCCGTCATCATCGGCGAACCGGGCATCGGCAAAACGGCGATCGTCGAAGGGCTTGCCCAGCGGATCGTCAGCGCGGACGTTCCCGAGAATATTCTGAACCGGCGAGTCGTCTCGCTTGACCTCGGCGCCCTCATCGCCGGCACAAAATACCGCGGCCAATTCGAGGAGCGTCTCAAGATCGTAATGAAAGAGATCGTCCAAGCCGAAAACGTCATTCTGTTCATTGATGAATTACATACACTCGTGGGTGCCGGGGCCGCCGAAGGGTCAATCGACGCCTCCAGCATGCTGAAGCCCGCTCTCGCCCGCGGAGAAATCCAGTGCATCGGCGCGACGACGCTCGATGAATTCAGAAAACATATCGAAAAGGACGGCGCATTGAAACGCCGGTTCCAGCCGATTTACGTGCAGCCGCCGAGCCTCGAAGAGACCATCAATATCATCAAGGGTCTCCGCCCCAAATACGAATCACATCACAAAATCAAGATAACGGACGAAGCCGTCGTGGCTTCGGCGCGACTTTCCGACCGTTACATTACGGACCGCTCACTCCCCGACAAGGCAATCGACGTCATCGATGAGGCTGGTGCAAAAGCTAAATTGAACCGGTACACGTATCCCGCCGAGATGAAAGTCATCGAGAAAAAGCTTAAAAAACTTGAACAGGAAAAGAACCTTTTCTCGCGCATCAAGGACTACGTCCGGGTTGAGTCGATCCATGCAGAGGAAGACCGGCTGCGTGAAGCGCTCGACGGTATCCACAAGGATTGGAAGGACACCCAGGAAAAAAATATTCCCGTCGTCGGCGAGGAAGACGTGGCTGCAGTCGTCTCGCACATTACCGGCATTCCGCTCTCCCGATTAGAGGAGAAAGAAGCCTCACGCCTGCTGCGCATGGAGGATGAGCTGCATAAGCGCATTGTCGGCCAGGACGAGGCTATTACCGCGGTATCGCGCGCGATCAGACGCTCACGGGTAGGCCTCAAGGCACGGAAGCAGCCCATCGGATCATTCATTTTTCTCGGACCGACCGGTGTCGGAAAAACGGAACTGGCGCGGTCTCTCGCGACGTTTCTGTTCGACAGCGAGGACGCGCTCATCCGGGTGGACATGTCGGAATACATGGAAAAATTCAGTTCCTCGCGTCTTGTGG
>JBGPHF010000218.1:0-4110 GCA_041484215.1 Nitrospirota bacterium | reverse complement strand
CTCGGCCTTCCCCGCTCCGGGCACTTTGTATTCCACGGATTTATAAATGTCGCCGTAGGCGTGCCTGCCGATCGAAATCGGCTTCTTCCAGCTCCGCACGGCCGGAGGAATGTTCTTTACGATGATGGGCTTTCGGAAAACCGTGCCGTCCAGGATCGACCTGATGGTGCCGTTCGGGCTCTTCCAGGCCTGCTTGAGGCCGTATTCCTTGACCCGGGCCGCATTCGGCGTGATGGTCGCGCACTTGACACCCACTGAAAACTCCGTCACCGCGTTCGTCGCGTCGATCGTTACTTGGTCGTCGGTCAGGTCGCGGTGCTTCACGCCCAGGTCGTAGTATTTGAGGTCCAGGGTAAGATGCGGAAAGAGCAGCTTCTCCTTGATCATCTTCCAGATAATGCGCGTCATTTCATCGCCGTCCATCTCGACGATGGGGTTCTTTACGATTATTGCCACGGGGGTCTCTCCTTTGTAGGGCTGCCGGTGATTGTAATGCGGGGGGGAAGGATTGTCAACAAAACATTGTTAACGAAACGGGTACAGGGAAATCTCGCGGTCTGTCGGATTTATCGGGGGCTAAAATATCCGCGCTATGATTTAAATCATGTTCTTGCGCTCTGACTTCGGCTATCCTGTGCGCTATGAAACCGGCAATCCCAATTCTCTTTCTTGCGGCGCTTTTGCCTCTCCTCGGCGTCCCCGCGGATGCTTCCGCATGCACCGTGTGCCACAGCAAAAACCCCAAAATGGTCCGCATGCACGAAGCGCTCGGGCTCAAGGACTGCTTCGTCTGCCACGGCCCGTCTGCGAAAAAAACAAATGATCCGATCTCCGTGCAAATGACTAGCGACGAGCGCTGCGTGCTGTGTCACAACGGAAACAGCGCTCGTCCTTTAAGCACGAAAAAACAATGAAACGACAATATGGTTGACTCAAAAATTCGTACTGAGAAAGGAGTTGCGCACGCCAGGAAATCGATCATTCAGGCAGTGAACTTCTGGCACACAAGTGTTTTTTCGTCAAAGGTGATCTTAATTTACAGGAGGAATTTAGTACAATGAAATACATCAGGATAATATTCACTTTGGTTCTCGCTGTGCTGTTCGGAACTACCGCGCTTGCGGCGCCGAAGGCGCCGAGCGCCTGCGTCGAGTGCCACAAAAAGGTGACGCCGGGCGTTGTGCAGCAGCACCTCGAAGGCAAAATGGCGAAGGCGGGAGTCGATTGCTCCGCGTGCCACGGATCCGCGCACACGAAAATGGACGACTCGAAACTCGCCAAGATGCCGACGCCCGAGACCTGCGCAGGCTGCCACAAGAAGCAAGCGGACCAGTTCTCGGCCGGCAAGCACAATATCGCCTGGGTCGCGTCGAGTTCCATGCCCATGATGAGCCATCAGCCGAAGGCCGTCGCGGGCGAGGGCTACAAGGGCTGTTCGAGCTGCCACAAGATCGGCGCTAAGTCCGAGGCGGAAAAAGCGCAAATGCGCTACGGCCACGCGCAGTGCGACTCCTGCCACACGAGGCATTCCTTTAAAAAATCCGAGGCCCAGGACCCGCGCGCCTGCCAGACCTGCCACATGGGGTTCGACCATCCGCAGTGGGAGATGTGGTCGGCCTCCAAGCACGGCACCATCTGGCAGATCGAGGGCAAGGACAGCAAGCGCGCGCCCACGTGCCAGACCTGCCATATGAGCGGAGGCGACCACAACGTGATGACCTCCTGGGGCTTCCTGGCGCTGCGCCTGCCCGAGGACGACAAGGACTGGATGAACGACCGGGTCACGATCCTGCAAGCCCTGGGCGTGCTCGATGAAAAGGGCGCTCCGACGGCGCGGCTCGATCTGGTAAAGGCCGGCAAGGTAGCGCGTCTCACCAAAGAAGAATTCCAGAAGGAACGCGATAAAATGACTGCTGTCTGCGCCAAATGCCACGGCGCAAGCTACGCCAAAAAACAGCTCGACGAGGCCGACCTGGTGGTCAAGGACGTGGACAAGATCATGGCTGAGGCAATCAGGATCGTTCAGGGGCTCTACAAGGACGGCGTGCTCGTAAAGCCGGCTGACTGGACCATGGCCCCGGATCTCCTGCAGTTCTACGAGGCGAAGAGCTCCATCGAGCAGGACCTCTACGTGATGTTTCTCGAATTTCGCATGAGGACTTTCCAGGGCGCCTTCCACATGAACCCCGACTATATGCACTGGTACGGGTGGGCGCCGATGAAAGAGACACTCCAGAAGATCAAAGACGAAGCGACGAAGCTGCGGGCGGAAAAAGCCGCGGGAGCGCACCACAGCTAGTTGAATTGAATATTCGACTGACCGCGACTGCTTTCGCAAGGGAGGAACGTACGTTCCTCCCTTTTTTTATCCACCCTCTCCCCTCTCCGACCCTCCTTGTTCCTGTGCTATCATTATGTCAGTATGACCGGGAATTATCTCAAGGTGCAACGATGAGCTATCGTTCTTTTTTATTTATTCTTGCGATCGTCGTATTTCCAGCCGTTGCGGAATCCACGGACAGGGAGGGAGCAGGCATGGGAACGTTCAAACTGTCAAGCCCGTCGTTTCAACACAACCAGATGATACCGTCGAAATATACGTGTGACGGAGAGGATGTGAACCCGGCTCTCCGGATCGAGGCCATGCCGCCGCAAACGAAGTCGCTCGCCCTGGTCGTCGACGACCCTGATGCGCCTTCGGGTATGTGGGTCCATTGGATCGTTTGGAACATCGATCCCGCAATTGCGGAGATCCCGGAGAGTTCCCTGCCCGCCGGAGCCGAGCAGGGCACGAGCGATTTTAGAAAAACCGCCTATGGGTGCCCCTGCCCGCCGTCAGGGACCCACCGCTATTTCTTCAAACTGTACGCGTTGGACGGGATGATGAATCTTCCTCGCGCGACGAACAAGGCCGGCCTCGAAAAAGCGATGAAAGGCCGCATTCTCGGCCAGGCGGAGCTCATCGGCTTGTACAAAAGGAGATAAGACCCGTTCGTTTCGCATCGGCGCGCGTTGTATTGACAATTGCCTCCGACTGTTCTAGGATGGGGCTTCGGACGGCCCAAAAATCCGTTCCGGCGCAGGAATTCTCTGACACAAACAATCGCTCTCATGCACGTTCTCCTCTCGACAAAACCGACTGTGCTTCGCGAACAGCAAACCACCCTTCTGCCCCGCTACCGGGTCTTGCTCCACAACGATGAGGTGAACGGAATGGAGCACGTGATCAAGTCGCTTGCGCGCGTGTTCAAATTCGGGCACGACAAGTGCGAGAGCATCATGCTCGAAGCGCATCGAAACGGGGTGGCCCTCTGCGTTGTGGAACCGCTTGAACAGGCGGAGCTCCATCGGGACCAGCTCCGCTCCCATTCGCTTACAGCCACGATCGAACCGGAGTGAACGATAGGCTACCGGCCGGAGTGTAACAGGCAAAATATTGGAACGAGGTTTTTTTGTGAAGAGAGTCGGAGGTAAACGCTTTTACCGGAACGGGCTCCGGTTCGAGTGCCAGGGCGAAGGAAAGTGCTGCGTCACGCGGGGACGCTATGGATATGTGTACCTCTCCTTCAATGACCGGCGCCGCCTTGCAGTCCATTTCGGCATCACGACCTCCGAATTCACGGCCACGTACACCGTGAAAGAGGACGGGCTCTACCTGTTGAAATATGAAGCTGCTGATTGTCCTTTTCTAAGCGCACACCGCTGCGCGGTCTATGACGCCCGCCCCTGGCAATGCCGCACCTGGCCATTCTGGCCGGAAAACATGAACGAAGCCGTCTGGACGCGCGAAGTGGCGGCCTACTGTCCCGGCATCGGCAAAGGAAAACTGTTCGCGCCGGAAGAAATCGAAGAGATCCTTGCAAAAAAAAAGGATGTCGACGGCTGTCGCTAGGTTCTCGGAACAGCCGACCTTCGCGCATATCCCTGTTCCTGTCCGCGAAAACTAATACTTTGTATGTACTTCCGCATGTTAAAAAAGCTGGAATGCGTATATAAGTTACGCCTCCACCCAAACATCTTCCTGCCGGCAATAAGAATTTGACAAAGTGGCATGAGCGGCGCTACTCTTGATATAAAACATCGGGAGGAAAATACAATGCGAACAGCTAT
>JBGPHF010000217.1:0-4126 GCA_041484215.1 Nitrospirota bacterium | reverse complement strand
CGCAACGGTATTTTTTCTTGACAAAACGGAGGCTTCTCTATATAATTCGAGTCTTACAGCCCCGGGATAAAAAGAAATGGCCATCAAAATCAAAGACATACCTCCCGAGGGACTGGCACTGGAGCTTGCCCAAAAGCTTGATTTGTTCGACGCCGGAACAACATCCACGGCATTCACCGCGGTGCTCAGCATCAAACCGATCAGCGGCAACAGCTTTCATATCAGCGGCCGGGTCCAGTCCGAGCCGTTGCTTGAATGCAGCCGTTGTCTGAAGCGCTTTTCGTATCCAATCGACACCGAATTGAGCGCGGACGTTGCGCCGCTCAGCGCCATGGGAACCGGGAACGAGCATGAACTGGCGGGCGAAGAACTCGACATGGAGTTTTACCGGGGAGACGAGCTTGAGCCTCTGGATTTGGTAAAAGAACAGCTCCTCATCTCGCTCCCGATGGTTCCGGTCCATAGCCCCGAATGTAAAGGCCTCTGCCCGACGTGCGGAGCCGACCGGAACACCGCACCGTGCCGATGCAGCGACGCCCGGAAGGAGTCCGGGCCGTTTTCCGTTTTAAAGGACATACTTAAAAAATGACGGGTTCTCACCAGAGAAGCGTCACCCTGAGCGAAGCGAAGGGTCTTTCAACAAAAATAGCTTAAGGAGCATCACCGAACATGGCGAACCCAAAACACAGACATTCCAAATCACGCAGGGACAAAAGACGCACCCACAAGTTCCTTAGCGCGCCGAACCTCTCGGTCTGCCCGCAGTGTCAGGAGGTCAGGAAGCCCCACCACGCATGCCTGTCCTGCGGCACCTACAACGGCCGCGAGGTCGTTACCGTCCAGCAGATATAACACACGCGTGAGCAAAGGCAAAGGGAGGATACCGCATTGTTCGGCATGACCCTTTGCCTTTTATATTGTCGGGAGCAGGTATGAAGATTGCCGTTGATGCCATGGGAGGCGACAACGCGCCTCGCGCAGTCGTCGCCGGGTCCGTGCATGCGGCGCAGGAATACGGGGTCGGCATCATCCTGGTCGGCATCGAACAAACGATCCGGGCCGAGCTTGATAAATATCCCCAGGCAAAGACGCTCCCCATCGAGATACGAAACGCGACCGAGGTCGTGGACATGCTGGATTCTCCGTCCACGGTCTTTCGCAGGAAAAAGGATTCCTCGATCCGCGTCGCGAACGAGCTCGTCAAGAGCGGCGAAGCGGTGGCCGTCATCAGCGCCGGCCACACCGGGGCCGCCATGGCCACGTCGCTCTTCATCCTGGGCCCGCTCGAGGGTGTCGAACGGCCCGCTATCGCCACCTTCATGCCGACGACGAAGGGCACCTCCCTCGTCCTGGACGTTGGGGCGAACGTGGACTGTAAACCAAGCCATCTTCTGCAATTCGCCATCATGGGAGAGGTGTTCGCGAAGTACCTGCTCAAGAACCCGAACCCCTGCGTCGGCCTGCTTTCCATCGGCGAGGAAAAAACCAAGGGAAATGAACTTACCAAGGAGGCGTTCAAGCTCCTGACCGAGACCTCGCTCAATTTCATCGGCAACATCGAGGGAAAAGACATGATGTCGGGCAAAGCGGACGTCGTGGTCTGCGACGGCTTTATCGGCAACGTGGTATTGAAAGTCTCCGAAGCCGTGGCCGAGACGATCGGACTCATGATCCGGGAGAACATCGGCGACAACCTAATGCGCAAGCTCGGGTATGTCCTGATGCGCCCCGTGTTCCGGTCGCTCAAGCGCCGCATCGATTACGCCGAATACGGCGGCGCACCGCTGCTGGGCATAAACGGAATCAGCATCATCAGTCACGGCCGTTCCTCGGATCGGGCCATCAAAAACGCCATCCGGGTTGCCGTGGAATTCGCGAAAAGCGAAGTGAATAAGCACATCCACGAGGATATCGAGAAGAATATGGAGTTCGTGAAGGCCAAATGATCCACGCGCGGATAACGGGGACCGGCTCCTACGCCCCGAAAAAAATCATCACCAACCACGACCTGGAGAAGCTCGTCGACACCAGCGACGACTGGATACTCGAGCGCACCGGCATCAAGGAGCGCAGGATCGCCGAAAAAGACCAATGCACGTCGGACCTTGCCTATGAAGCGGGCAAGAAGGCGCTGAAAACCGCCGGAATCGGGGCGGACGAACTGGACCTGATCCTGGTCGCGACCATGACGCCGGACATGATCATGCCGGGCACTGCCTGCGTACTTCAGGAAAAGCTCGGGGCAAAAAAGGCCGCCGCCTTCGATATCAATGCCGCATGCTCGGGCTTCATTTTCGGAATGTCGGTTGCGAATGCGTTCATTAAGTCCGAAGTATACAAAAACGTCCTCCTCGTCGGGGCCGAAGTCATTTCTCGATTCATGGACTGGGAAGACCGCGCGACCTGCATCCTCTTTGGGGACGGCGCCGGCGCCGTCGTGATCCAGCGGCATGCAGGCAAGCGGGGCATCCTCTCCGCGCACCTCCATTCCGACGGCTCCTTGAGCGACTTGATCCACGTTCCCGGGGGCGGAGCCCTGCACCCGGCGTCCCACGATACCATTCGTAAACGGATGCATTTCATCAAGATGAAGGGGAACGAGACCTTCAAGGTTGCCGTGCGTTCGCTTGAGGGCGTCGTGCAGGAAGCGCTGGACCACAACAACGTGAAAGCCGAGGATATCGATTTTCTCGTCCCCCACCAGGCGAACCTGAGGATCATTCAGGCCATGGCGCAGCGGCTCGATATGCCGATGGAAAAGGTCGTGCTCACGCTCCCCAAGTACGGCAACACGTCGGCCGCCTCGATCCCCATGGCGCTGGACGAGGCGGTCCGCGACGGACGGATCAAGGAAAACCACCTGCTCCTGTTCGAGGCCTTCGGCGGCGGGCTCACCTGGGCGTCGGCGCTCGTCCGGTGGTAACGCGGACCCGGCCGTGGCCGGTGCAGAGAAAAGAATTTATCTGGGTTCATCTTTTTACCCTACAATTTTACGGATTTCGGAGGATTTAATGGATTACCTGCTGACAGAGGAACAGATCATGATCCGCGATCTCGCTCGACAGATCGCGGAAGAGAAAATCGTGCCGGTGCGCGCGGAACTCGACGAGCACAATAAATTTCCAACCGAAATCATGAAGGCCATGGCCCAAGCGGACCTCTTCGGCATCTACATCCCGGAGGAGTACGGCGGTCTCGGCAAAAATAGTCTCGACCTATACATCGCAATCGAAGAAATTTCCAAGGCATGCCTCGGCGTCTCCACGAGCTTCGCGGCCAATGCCCTCGGTACGTACCCTATTCTGCTCCAAGGCTCAGATGCCCAGAAAAAGAAATATCTTCCCGATATCGCGTCAGGAAAGAACCTCGCCGCCTTCGGCCTTACCGAAGCGAATGCGGGCAGCGATGCCAGCGGCGTACAGACCACCGCCAAGCTCGAAGGGAACGAATACGTTTTGAACGGCACCAAACAATGGATAACGAACGGTGGCGAGGCCCAGGTATACACAGTCATCGCCATCACGGACAAGTCCAAGGGCGCTCGCGGCGCATCGTGCTTTATCGTGGAAAAAGGCACGCCCGGCTTTACCTTCGGTAAAAAAGAGAACAAGATGGGCATCCGCGCATCTTCCACCACCGAACTTATCTTCAACAACTGCCGCATTCCCAAGGAAAATCTCATCGCCCGGGAAGGTATGGGCTTCATCGTGGCCATGAAAACACTCGACTGCTCCCGCGCGGGAGTGGGCGCCCAGGGCGTCGGCGTTGCTCAGGGGGCCATTGACGAATGCATCAAGTTCGCCAAGAACAGGATCCAGTTTGGACAGCCGATCACGTCCTTTCAGGCCATTCAACACATGCTTGCGGACATGCAGACGCAGACCGAAGCTGCCCGATCTCTTGTTTATTCCGTTGCTCGCATGATGGACAGCGGAGCCAAGGATTTTTCCCGTGCCTCGGCCATGGCAAAGGTCTTCGCAACGGATACTGGCATGAAGGTCACGACCGATGCTTTGCAGATCATGGGTGGTTCCGGCTATATGAAGGAATATCCCCTGGAAAAAATGATGCGCGACGCGAAAATCCTCCAGATCTACGAAGGTACGAACCAGATTCAGCGCAACGT
>JBGPHF010000216.1:0-4155 GCA_041484215.1 Nitrospirota bacterium | reverse complement strand
TTGATCATCATCTACGGCGCGTGGGCGCTGGTCAAGGAATCGGTGAACATCCTCCTCGAGTCGGCGCCGGCCCACATCAACCTGGAAACGCTTTCCGAGGAGCTCCAGAAGATCCCGGGTGTGCGCGAGGCCTATCATATCCATGTCTGGACCATCACCTCCGGCGTCTACGCCATGAGCGCACACGTGCGGCTCGACGACCAGATGGTCAGCGGGACCAAGAACGTGCTCGACCGCATCAACGAACTGGTAGCCGACCGTTTCAAGATACAGCACAGCACGATCCAGATCGAGTGCGAACGATGCGACCTGACCGGTTTTTGTAGTCTTCCGGTCCAGGCCGGAAACAGCCGGCAGCCGTAACCTCGACGCGAAGAAAGAACGATTCAGTCAAAACCTTCCGAGAGTCCGGATTATTCTTCATCCTTAAAAAAAGGAAACGTTCATGCCTTGGAGAAGGAAGGAACCCATTCATAGTCTCTTGAAACGCCTCGCGCTTCTGATCGCGCTCTTTTTTCTGTCCGCGGCGGGGACCGCGGCCTCTGGGGAGGAGCTCAGGCTCAGCTTGCGTGAATGCATCGAAACGGCGCTCAAGAACCAGCCCACGATGCGGGCGGCCCGGGCGAGCATCGGCGCCGGCCAAGGTCGCGAAACGCAGGCAGCTTCGCCCTATTTCCCGCAGGTGAGCGCGAGCACGGGCTACAGTGAAAACCGTCAGCTCGGCGGCGCCTTGGGCGGGGAAAGTACGACGAAAGGCTATACGACGACGCTCCAGGGGAACCAGCTGATATATGATTTCGGAAAAACGGAAAACGCCTATGACGCGGCACGGTGGGGCGCGCGGTCTTTGGAGCAGGATGCGGAGCGTGTCAGCCAGGAGGTGGTCCTGAACGTCAAACAGGCTTTTTTTGCGTTGCTGCAGGCGAACAAGCTTGTCGAGGTCGCGCAGAAGACGGTGGAGCAGACCGAGAGCCATCTGAACCAGGCCGAGGCTTTTTTTCATGCGGGCTCGAAACCCCGCTTTGACGTGACGCGCGCCGAGGTTGACGTGAATAACGCAAAGCTCAGCCGCATCAATGCGAAGAGCAGCGTTCGTATCAGGACCATAGCGCTGAATAATGCCATGGGCGTGGACCCGGGTCAGACAACGCACATCACCGATGAACTCCCTCCGGTCCCGTTGCTGCCGACCCCGGAACAGGCCCAGACAGACGCGCTCAAGAACCGCCCAGAATTCAATAAGGCGGACGCTGACATCGAAGCGGCACGAGCGCGGGTAAAGGCGGAGGAGTCGAATTACCGTCCCACGCTGTCGGCAAACGGCGCTTATAATTGGGCGCATGGTACAACGGAAACGAAATTCGGAGCTCAATCCCTCCCGGGATTCACGGGTCAATCTATCCAAAGCGACATGCAAAACAGCTGGAACGCCGGCATAATGCTCACGATCCCGCTGTTTCAGGGCGGTCTGACGCGCGGTCGAGTAGGCGAGGCCCGGGCGAACCTGCTTGTCCTGGAAGCGCAGCGGGACACGATCAAACAATCCGTTCTTCTTGAATTGAACCAGGCCTTTGCCGACATGGAAGGCGCTGTCGCTCGCGTCGACGTCATGGAGTCCACGATCAAAAAAGCCCGGGAAAACCTCGAAATCGCGCAGGGACGATATGAAGCCGGCTTCGGCCCGTACCTCGAAGTAACCGACGCGCAGTTGTCCGCGGTAAACGCAGAAACCGATCATATTCAGGCTTTATACGATTATCAGCTTGCCGTGGCCCGGCTTATTAAGGCCATGGGCACGGCAACTCTGTGAGCGATAACAGGGACCGGTAACAAGGGAGGCTTTAAGAAGATGCCGACGAGAGAAGTCACTTTTACCGTCAAGCTGCCGATCAGAAGCGTATGGTCCTTCATGGTCGACCGGAAGGAAGTCGGCTGTCTTTTCCCGGGATGCAAGGGAGTCGTGATCCTGAACGACCTCGATTCCATCTGGAACATCAAAATGTCGCTCGGTCCCTTTACGCGGATGGTCGAGATGCATGCGCATACGACCGAATTGATCGAGCAGGAGAAGATTTCATGGATCGCGACGCATGAACACCTCACGACCTCGGGGACCACGACTTTGAGGAAAATATCCGAAGATGAAACAGAGATAACCTACCACCTGGAAGGGCATGTAAACGGCCACTTCAGTTTTCTTCAGGACATGGTCGTTGCCGACAAACTGGGAGAAGTCACGCGCGGGTTTATGAAGGCCATCAAGGAACGCCTTGAGTACAAGGCGGAGAATGAATCGTAAGGACCGGTACAATGCTGAAATTAATGAGTCTGGTAAAAAGCAAGCTGTTCTGGACAGCAGTGATCGCCGTGGTCGGGGTACTTTTTTTCGTGCTGAACGGGAAGAAGCCCGTTTCCGTTAAGGCGATCGAACTGAAACCCGGAGAACTGCGCGTCATCCTGAACGCCACGACCACGTCGACGATCAAATCCGAGACCGAGGTCATCTTGTCCGCGCAGCGTACGGGCAGGGTCGTCAAACTCCCGGTGCAGGAAGGCGATCTGGTCAGGAAGGGTTCTCTCGTAGCGCAACTCGATCTGACCGAGGAGTCCGTCCAGAGCGAGAGCGTGTTGGGCCAGAGCAAGGCGACTTACGAAGAAGCGGAAAAGAGTCTGAAACGGCTGGAAGGCCTGTTCAACAAGGGCATGGTCGCCCAGCAGGACCTCGATGCGACCCGCAGGATTTATGAAGTGGCGAAGTCGCAGTATCAGGCGGCCAGGGAAGATGCAAGCGTCAAGCGGGATTATTCGTTCGTCCGGGCGCCGTTCGACGGCGTTATCGCGAAAAAATATACCGAAGTGGGGGAACTGCTCCTGCCGGGCAAGCAGATCGTCACCATCGTCAATCCCGACAAGATCTACGTCCTGTCCACGATCGACGAGGTGGATGTGGGAAGGCTCAAGCTGGGCCAGCCCGTAACGATCACCGTGGACGCCTTCCCGGGAGAAAAATTTCCCGGCACGGTCAGGAGGATATCTCCCATCGTGAGCGGGGGCAAGCTGGAGACCCGCACCGCGGACGTGTGGATTTATTTCGATAAAAAAGACAAGCGTATGAAGAGCGGCATGTCCGCCGACGTCGAGATCCAAATTACGACCCTCCGGGACGTTCTTTCGGTGCCCTCCCAGGCCGTTATAGAGCGCGAAGGCAAGAAGCAGGTCTATATCGTGGAAGGAAAAAACGTGCATCCCGGAGTTACGGCGCGCGCGCGGCTCCGGCCCGTGGCGCTCGGCGAGACGAATTGGAGCTTTACGCAGATCACCAAAGGGCTGTCTTCGGGGGAATATATAATCACCACGCCGGAGACGGAAGGTTTGAATGACGGCGTGAAAGTGAAGATAGAACTTTAAAGTCATGATCGAACTTATCAACGTAACCAAGACCTACTGTATGGGCGAGGTGGACATAACCGTGCTGTCGGGTGTTTCCTTAAACGTCCGGCAGGGGGAACTCATCGCCATCATGGGCCCGTCGGGTTCCGGGAAATCGACGATCATGAATATTCTCGGGTGCCTGGACCGGCCGACGAGCGGTTCCTATCGTTTCGAGGACCGGGAGATCGGCGCTTTGACGGATGACGAACTCGCGTCGATCAGAAACGTGAAGATCGGCTTCGTGTTTCAGACGTTCAACCTCCTTCCTCGCTTTACCGCGCTCAAAAACGTCGAAGTGCCCCTTATCTACAGCGGCGTGCCCGCGCGGCTTCGGAAGGAGCGCGCTATTCCCATGCTGCAACAGGTTGGTCTTTCCGAACGCATGCATCACAAACCCACGGAACTCTCCGGCGGACAACAGCAGCGCGTCGCGATAGCCCGCGCGCTCATCAATCATCCGCCGCTCCTTCTTGCGGACGAGCCCACGGGGAACCTCGACAGCCGATCCGGCGAGGAAATCCTGAACCTCCTGGTCGGGCTGAACAAGGAAGGAGTGACCGTGGTCATTGTTACGCATGACCAGAGCGTGGCAGCGAGATGCAATAGGACGGTTATGGTGAAAGACGGGCTGATCGTGAGCGATACGGTGCGAACATGAACTTTATCGAAACGTTCCGGGTGGCCTTCGAGGCGCTTCTCTCGAACAAGGTCAGATCAGCGCTC
>JBGPHF010000215.1:0-4170 GCA_041484215.1 Nitrospirota bacterium | reverse complement strand
GACGCGGATGGACCCGAGCTCGAAGGAATCGTCGCACACGTCGTGAAAAGCGATTTGCGCCGCCAGCTGATGAAACTCCACGGGGAAATAGGGAGCGGTCATGGATCGGGAAATGATTTCCTTTACGGACTTCTGCGTAAACGGACAGCCGTGCATCGTGATACTTGTTCCCTTCATATAGATGGGCTTGAAAAAAGGAAAGCCCAGCAAATGGTCCCAATGCGCATGGGTAAAGAGCATATGATAATTCTTCATCTCCGCTCCGAGCAGTTTGTTTCCCAGTTTTCTGATGCCGGACCCGGCGTCTATGATGAGGATGTCCCCGGTCTTGCTCCTGATTTCGATGCAGGTTGTATCGCCGCCGTATTTGACGTACTCTTTTCCGGAAACAGGGATGGACCCCCTTGCTCCCCAGCAGGTTATCAGCATCGTTCGATCTCCTCGCCCGCGAACTCGGCGAACCACCTAGTCCGCTTTTTCATGGGGAATCGCTCCCCGCACCTTGAGGAAAGAGTACAACAAGTCGGTCTTAATTGCAAGAATTTTAGACAGATTTTAGCGGTTATTGCAAGGGTTTTTGTGAAGGGGAAAACGCGATCTTTCAGGGGAAAACTCGCAAAAGTTATCTTCCGTAAATATGCACGACGTCCCTGCTCCAGAGACCGAAAAGCGCGCTCCAGTTCTCAATATCGGCATAATAGACAGTTTCGATCCCATGCCGCTTGGCTACATCACCTAAGCCGTTCCTGCCCAATCGGATAGTGAGAACAGAACTCAAAGGATACTCCACTTGGTTAATCACGCCACGAGCCTGCCTTAAGCTCTCCCGCACCTCCGTCGGATTATTATTGAATGTAAGCGGCTCAATCGTATGTGAATATAAGCCGCCAAAAATTGTTCCGTTGTCGAATGATTTGTTAACACTGTTGAAGGGTTCATTGAATGTGCCGTTGAGCGCACCGTTGAAGAATCCGCTAAAGCAGCCTGTCGAGAGCAGAAGCAACGTGGTCAGGATATAGGGGAGGGCTTTTCTGAACATACCCAAGCCCTTATCAGTCGCCGTAAACGATCGTGATCTGACGAGAATAGATGCCGAAAAGAACACTGTAAAATTCCCTGTCCATATGCGTCAGAGTGGTGATTCCCCCATTCTTCGCAGCGGCAGCGGCACCCGCATCACCCCACGCAAAGAGCCACAGCAAGGCGTACATGGATGCCTCCCCTTGTTTGTGGCCCAGTTCCGTCTTATTCAGCTCGGTGCTATAGGGCAAAGTAACGTGCGTATACACGCAGCCCGTAAGCGTAATGGTCGCCATTGCCAGAATCAGCAAAAGAACAAGTAATTTCATAAAATTCTCCTCACGCCTACTGTCTATTGATATGAGTATAACACACCCATGACGGCGGAGGTCTTTCTTTTCGGCATGGCGAAGATCACATTATTGCTCAGGACGTGCTCTCGATCCTATGCCCAGTCGGGCTTGCCCGTGCTGATGGTCGCTTTCGCCGCGAGGATCATTTCCTCCAAATCCTCGAGGTTGACGCTCTTCGCGTCTTCCTCGTGAATATAGCGCCATTTTACGAAAGCGTTGTCGAGCGTTTCAAGGTGTTTCATCAATTCTTCCGAAGACAGTTTCGTATTGGAGAATTCATCGAACTTTTCGAGGATCGTTTTTTTTCGTCCATCGCTCAAATTCTTATAAAGATCGGCTATGCGATAAATGGAATCTTCCGCGTCTTTTCCTTCGAGGGCCAAAAGGCACTTGAGGTACAGTTTGAGCGACAAGGCCGCGCAGGTCACCGCGGGCTGCACCAGGTGATGGGCCGGCGCCGCGGTAGACGCCTGTTTCATGAGGATGTTCGCTCCGCGATAGTACGCATTCGCGGAATCATACAGCTGCCGTTCTGTCGATGTATCCATAATTGATCTCCTTCGCTGGGATTGGCATTGATACGGGAAATATCCTATAGGAGGAGCCACGAAAAAGCAACGTAAAATTCCAATTTTACTTCGTTTCAACCGTGGTATAATACTTTTCGGCACTAATGAAAGGACGCTCTGATGAAAGGACCCGTCATCCTTCGCTGCCCTGTTTGCAGAACGCTTAACCGCGTGCCCTTTGAGAAACTGGGCGCCCATCCGGCCTGCGGTCAATGCAAAACGCCGATCGACTTCCCGCGCGCGCCGTTCTCGGCGACCGCCTCTACGTTCGAGCGCGAACTTTATGATTGGCCGGAATATGTTCTCCTGGAGTTCTGGGCCAAGTGGTGCGGCTTCTGCCGCGCGGCCGAGCCGGTCGTGAACGACCTCGCCGCCTGGCGCGCCGGTCGCCTGAAAGTGGTAAAGGTCGACGTTGACGCGGAACAGGATCTGGCGAGGCGCTTTACGGTAAAGGCGACACCCACCTTTATCCTGTTCAAGAACGGGACCCAGCTCGCACGCATGGACGGCGCGCCCAAGGAGAAGCTGGAATTAGTGCAGTGGCTCGACCGGTTCATGCTATAGCCTGCCCTCCCTTTTTTATCCATTTTTATCCTTTTTTATTGACAAAAGACCGCAACTTTATTATGCTTTCCTTCCACAACTCTTGCAAGGAGGACTTTTTCATCCCATGTATATCGACCAGCCGTTACGACATTTTATGGATAAACTGGCGAGTAAATCGCCGGAACCGGGAGGCGGCAGCGTGGCCGCGCTCACCGGGGCGCTCGGCGCTGCGCTCGTGAGCATGGTGGCCAACCTGACTCTGGGCAAGGAAAAATATAAGGACGTCCAGCCCCAGGTAGAGGCCCTGCTCAAGGAGTCGGAGACGCTCAGGATTGAGATGCAGGACCTGATCCAGAAAGACACCGAGGCCTACGGCGCGCTTTCGGCAGTCTACAAAATGCCGAAAAATACCGATGAAGAAAAGGCGGCCCGAACGGCCAAAATGCAGGAAGCGCTCAAAAAAGCCTGCCGGGTTCCTTTCGAGATCGGGATAAAATCGCTCGAGGTGGCAAAGCTCGCGCAACGGGCCGCTGACATCGGCAACGTCGCCGCGGTGAGCGACGCGGGCGTGGCCGTGCTGCTCGCCCAGGCCTGCGCCCAGAGCGCTGCTTTGAACGTCAAAATCAATGTGAACAGCATCAAGGACGATGCGTTCAATAAAGAGACCTGGACGCGCACCCAGGACATGCTCGCTCAGGTGGCGGCGCTTGAAAAGACCGTGATGGAAACGACGTATAAAAAAATGGGATAAGAAAGACAGGATATAGGGTACAGTAACCAGGATACAGCAAGAAAAGTTGATTTTTTTGAACCTGAACCCCGTCCCCTGGCCCCTGACCCCTTCAGTCCAAAGGAGAGAACATGCCCGCAAAATTATTGACCGGCAAAGAAGTAGCGCAAAAGTTGGACCAGGACATACAGAAAGACGTTCAGGAACTCAAGGCAAAAGGCGTCAACCCCGCGCTTCGGATCATGATCGTGGGCGAAGCGGCGGATTCTGTTTTTTACGCGAACAGCGCGAAAAAAATGGCTGAGAAAAACGGCATCGCCTGCGAGATCGAGCAGCTTGCGGGTAATACGAGCGAGAACGATTTCGTCAATACGTTAAAGCAGAGGAACGCCGACAAGAACATCCACGGGATCATTGTGATGCGGCCCTTTCCCAAGCAGATCAGCGAGGACGTCGTAAAATACATCCTCGCGCCGGAGAAGGACATTGACTGCTTCAACCCGGTGAACGCGGGCAAAATCATGGCCGGAGACATGACCGGTTTCCCGCCGGCGACGCCGCAGGCGGTGATGGAGATCCTGCGCTTTTACCAGGTCCCGATGAGCGGAAAAGAGGCCGTGGTCATCGGACGTTCCATGGTCGTGGGCAAGCCCATGTCCATGCTGCTCCTGGGCGAGAACGCCACGGTCACGGTCTGCCACTCGAAGACTCAGGACCTTCCGAGCGTGTGCAGGCGGGCCGACATCCTCGTCGCCGCCATCGGCAAGGCCAGGATGATCACCAAAGACTACATCAAGGCAGGCGCCACGGTCATGGATGTGGGCATCAACCCGGAAGGCGATAAATTCGTGGGCGACGTGGACACGGAGCAGGCGAAAGAGGTTGCCGGAGCGGTTACGCCGGTGCCGGGCGGCGTGGGCACGGTAACGACCCGCGTACTTCTCAAGCACGT
>JBGPHF010000214.1:0-4184 GCA_041484215.1 Nitrospirota bacterium | reverse complement strand
GAGACGTTGATCGCTGCGGGCGCCGATGTCAACGCTCGGACTACATATGGTGACAGTGCCTTGACACTGGCGAAGTCAGCGGGGAATAATGCGATGGTAGACCTCCTGATCTCGAAAAGAGCCGTGGACAAGACCAAGGGAGAAGAGGTACGAAATTCCCCGGCACCCGATGCAGTCAAAAGCATTCAGCAGGCCGAGGCCGAGCCATCGAACAGAACTGCGTTGGACTCAGAAAAACATCAACAGAACCGGGCCAACGAATCTGAACCGGCGATCAGGAAGATATCCCCCATTTCGATTATAATTCCTCTTGCGATCATAATTGCGCTTGGGGTTCTCTTTTTGTAGAAAACCCGAAACCACATTCAGAACAGTTGTATACCCTGCCTCGCCCTCTTTCTTTTGAAAGAGTGGCCATACTATTTCTATGACTATAATACTCATCGATTACACACAGTTCTACTACCGGGAAATCGCGGGGTTCGAGGTCCCAGCCGTAATCACCGGCAAGTTCGTCAGAATCCGAAACGAGTCCACGGATTACCTCGTGTTTTCCCCGGAGGAATTCACGAAGTATCACGCGAACATTGTCGAGCGGTTTTGTCTCGATAAGGGGCTCGAAGGCGGCTACGACGCCGAGGGCAAACGGTACAGCATCGCGGACCGTTCCTGGAGCGTTGAGGGCGGCGGAAAATTCGAGCTCGATGGGAACAAAAAAACCATCAAGCTCTCGGACAGTTCGATGGCCTACGGGGAATTCGACCGGGCGTGGATGGGGGCACTGATGCGCGCTCTCCCCGAGTTCACTGGGTTCGCTGTTCAGATAGAATAGTTCACTGCTGTTTCTTCTTCGCTTTCGCGTCCGCTTTAGCTTTCGTCTTCGCCTGCTGTCTCGCGGTTCTTTTGTTCGTCCGGTACCGCCCCACTGCTTTCTCGTGAGCGCCGTAATCCGCCGAAAAATAGTGGCTGCCGTCTCCCTGGGCCACGAAGAAAAGATAATCGGAGTTTTCCGGGTATAGCACGGCAAGGATCGCGCCCTCGCCCGGGTTCGCGATCGGCCCCGGCGGGAGGCCTTTGTGCAGGTACGTATTATACGGCGAGTTCCGTTTGAGGTCCTTGGCCGTAATCTTGGTGATCCAGGCCTTGGTTCCATAGACCGCCGTGGGGTCAGCCTGGAGTCTCATCCCCTTTTTCAACCGGTTGTAATAGACCGCCGCGATGAGTTTTCGTTCCGAGGAAACCTTGGCCTCCTTCTCCACGATCGAGGCGAGCGTGATAATCTGCTGTTCCGTGAAGCCCAGCTCTTCGGCGCGCGAACGATAGCTGTCGACAAACACGGCCTTATAGCGCAGTACCATCTTTCTCGGAATGTCTTCGAGCTTGATGCCCTTCGGCAGGTAGTAGGTGTCCGGAAACAGGTAGCCTTCGAGCGTGTCGGCTTCGATGCCGAGGGAACGCACGTATTCCTTGTTTTTTACGAGTTTGATGAACTGCTGCGGGTCCGACAAAAGCGGCGTTTGCGAGATCGTCCAGCCGATCTGGTAAAGGTTGTACCCCTCGGGGACCACGACTTCGTACTCGATGATCTTGCCTTTCCGGAGCGCTTCGAGCACCTCCCAGAGGCTCATGTTTGCGTTGAGGCCGTAATAGCCGACGCGCACCTTGCGGCTGATGCCCTGGAGCCTGCCGATTATCTCGAAGTACCCCCGGTACCGAATGATGCCTTCTTTATGCAGCGTGCTCGAGATGGCCTTGAAGCTCATGCCCTCGGTGACCTGCACTTCCTTCCAAACCTTCTCCTTGGAGGGCGGAACAAAAAGCGCGAGGTAAAAATGAATAAAGACGGTGAGCGCGGCAGTTGCGATCAGAAACGCGCGCCAGGGGTTTTTCCTGACCCAGTTCCTGGTTATGAACCAGACTGCCCGCAACGCTTCATAACTTTTTTTCAGTGCCATGTTCGGCAAACACCGCATCCCCTCATGAACTGCCGTCCGCCGGAGCGGGCCGGGCACGTCTGGCGTATTATACCGCACGGAGATAAAATTGAGAACTAGTTTGTTTTAAAAGGGTTGAGTTACAACTGTCCGGACCGAAGGATACCGATAATAATCCAGATGCCGAACAAGCCGGCAATAACATAGCCGATGAGGCCGAAGACCGGGAAACCGAACAGGGTCCGGCCCAGACCCGAGTGGATAATGATGGAAGACGCCACGATGACGGCGGCGGTGATGATGCTGAAGGCGAGGCGATTGCTGGATTTGTCCACGTCGCGGATGAAGTGGCCGAGTTCTTCGTGGTGGATATTGACGCGGATGTCGTTACGCAAGACCTTTCGGACCACGCTGCGCACCTGGCGCGGCAGGTTGGAGAACATATCGGTAAATTCCGCCGCGTTCTTCCGCACCCTGCGGATGGCCTGCAGGGGATTGCGCCTCTTGCGGATGAGTTCGGCAACGTAAGGCTGCGCGGCCTCGAGGTAATCGAACCCGGGGTCGAGCTGCTTCAGAATGCCTTCCAGCGTGATCAGCGCCTTGTCAATGAGGTAAAGGTTCTGAGGGAGCCTGAGATTATGTCGGAGGAGGATCTGCGTCACGCGGTCCACATAAGCGGCGAAATCGACCTGCCTGATCTTCATGCCGTAGTAGGGTTCGAGCAGCTCTCTGAAATCTTCCTTTAACTCGCGCTGAAACCGCTCCAGGTCCACGACCTCTTCGGCCACGAACCCCAGGTTCAGGTACTGCTGCACCAGGGAATCATAATCATGGTTCACGAGGGCCAGAAAAGAACTGGCGAAGTACTCCATGTTTTCCTCGGTCACCCTGCCCATGATGCCGAAGTCAACCAGCGCCAGACTGCCGTCGGAGCGGACGAAGATATTGCCGGGGTGGGGATCCGCGTGGAAGTACCCGTCGCGGAAGATCATCTGAAAAAACGCGGCCGCGCCTTTGTTCGAGAGGTCATGGCGGTCGAAGCCCAGGCGGTCGAGCGCGTCGAAATCGTCGATGCGCACGCCTTCGATCCTCTCCAGAACGAGCACGCGCTTGCTTGAAATCTCGGCGTAGACTTTGGGGACGTAGAGGTCGTTGCTCTTTTCGAAGTTTCTTCTGAGTAGGGCCGCGTTCGAGGCCTCGATGAAAAAATCCAGCTCGCGGTTGATGGTGCGCGCGAACTCCTCGACGATCCCCGGGACGTTGTACGGCGCCATGTCGGGCACATGGGCCTCGATCAACTCAGCGAGCCCTCGCAGGATGCTGATATCGCGCAGGATGATCCGTTCGATATTCGGCCGCTGTACCTTGACCATGACCTGGGCGCCGTCGGGCAGCACGGCCCGGTGGACCTGGGCGATCGAGGCCGCCGCGACCGGCACGGGGTCGAACTCGGCAAACTGCTCGCCGAGCGGGACGCCGAGCTCGCGCTCAATAATCGTTTTTGCCTGTTCGAAAGGAAAGGGAGAGACGGAATCGGTGAGCTTGCACAGTTCCTGCGCGTATTGAATGGGCAGCATGTCGGGCCTGCAGGCCAGCACCTGCCCGAGCTTGATGAAGGAAGGCCCCAGTTCCTCGAACACTATCCGCAACCGCTCCGGTGCGTTCAGCCGGTGGCCGGGAGGCGGCTGCCGGAACGTGATAACGCGCCGTCCGAGGGAAATAAAACGCTGGAGCCCCAATTGCTCGACGAGCTGGCCGAACCCGTGGCGGGACATCACGCCGATGATCTGCCGGATCCTCGGGATGTCTCGGTAATGTCTTCTCCAAAAACCCAGGACCGACATGGGCGTTCCGGGGCGTCGGGCTAGGCCCCGCCCTTTCCATCGCCGCCCTCGATTTTCGTAACCCGCGCGGAAAGAGCCTGGAGCCGTTTTTCAATCTTTTCGATGTCGTCCCTGCTCGGTATGTTGAGCTTCTCCATGGCGGCCGCCATGGCGTCCTTGATCTTGGCGTCCAGGTCCTTGCGGCCTTCCTCCGCCTTGGAGACCCACTCCTTCACGAGCGACGAGGCGTCGCCTTTCGACAGCTCCCCCGCCTTGACCAGCTCATCGACGAATTCCTTCGCCTTTTCCTGCGCGCCCAGACCCGCCAGCATTGCCTTCTTGATGACTTCCGCGACCGTCGTCATGGTGACCTCCTTGTGATCAGTTGGAAAGATAAAGTCCGATAACCCGGGAAATGAACAGCTTG
>JBGPHF010000213.1:0-4228 GCA_041484215.1 Nitrospirota bacterium | reverse complement strand
CCCTGTGGTCTTGATCTTCGTGAGCGACACGGTCATGCCCGGATATTTTTTTTCCAGCTCCGCCTTCACCCATTCAGCTTGCCAGAGCGCAAGGGCGCTCGCGCGTGTACCGAGTCTGATCTCTTTTCTCAATGAAAGCTCCTTAGTTCTTTTTATGGCCGCTGATTATAAGTAAAAAAACTCTTACTGGTTTTTTATTCCGCATTCCGCAATCCGCAATCCGAAATTCTCAATTCTCACCGGCACTCGCTCTTTGCGCCCGAGCCCTGGTCCGGGATCTCCGGAACTGTTTGCTCGGCTGTCTTCGCATGCCCGGGCCGTTTCAGTTCCTTGTCCAGGTTGAACAACTTGCGCGCGATCGCGATGGTGTTGTCGCCGCTCTCTAACGAAGACGCCGCTTGTTTCAGCACAACCAGGGGCGCATGGAGCAGCTTGTTCACGATGGCCTGCGACATGGCCTCTACAGCGAGCTTCTGGTCGTCGGTGAACCCGTTGAGATAGCCCATGATCTTTTCCAGCTCCCGCTTCCGGACTTCTTCCACCTTTTCGCGCAAATCAACGATAGTCGGCACGGCATCGAGGGCCCGCTCCCACTGCAGGTAGGTTTCGACCTCCAGGGTCACGAGCTCTTCCGCTTTTTCAGCTTCCCGGGCCCTTCCCTCGGCATTGACGTCCACCTTGGTCTGAAGGTCGTCGATGTCGTAGAGGTACACGTTGTCGACTTTATCGACCTCGGGATCGATGTTCCGGGGGTTCGAGATGTCGATCATGAAGATCGGCTTGTTGCGCCGTTCCTTGAGCGCCTTCCCGACCATGTCCTTCTTCACGACATAGTTCGGCGCTCCGGTGGCGCAAATCAGGATGTCCACCATCACCAGCGCGTCCGGGAAATGCTCGAACCGGATGGCGTCGCCTTTGAACTCCTTGGCCAGTTCCTCGGCGCGCTCGAAAGTGCGGTTCGCGACCATGATGCTCTTCACGCCGTTGCCCAAAAGGTGCTGGGCCGCCAGTTCCGCCATTTCTCCGGCTCCCAGGAGCATGACGTGCTTGCCGTCCAGATCCCCAAAAATCTTTTTCGCGAGTTCCACCGCCGCTGAGCTGATGGAGACGGCCCCTTCAGCGAGCTTCGTCTCGGTACGAACCCTCTTAGCCACGGAAATCGCCTTTTTGATGAGTTTGTTGAGGATGGTGCTCGTGGTCTTGGTCTTGAGCGAGATATCGAAGGCGTCCTTGAGCTGGCCCAGGATCTGCGCTTCGCCCAATACCATCGAATCGAGGCTCGACGCTACGCGGAATGTATGGCGCACACCCTGGGCATCGGGATACACGTAGAGGGACTTGTCCAGGGATTCCCGCGATAGGCCGTGGTAGTCCGAAATGAACTGTTTGATGCGGTCGATGCCTTGGGCGCTGTCCTGCACCGACGCGTAAATCTCCACGCGGTTGCAGGTCGAGACGATGAGGCTTTCCCGGATGCCCTCATAGGACATGAGTTTCCTTAAGGCATCGGGAAGCGTACTTTCGGGGAAATTAAGCTTCTCGCGCACCTCAATAGGCGCCGATTTATGACTGAGACCGACAACGACTATTCCCATAAGACTGCCACCTTAAAACACATGCTTCCCAACGCTCACGCGGCTCACGACGAAGAAGCTGACGAGAACGAACACAAAACCGATGATCGAGAGCACAGCCATCTTCCTGCCCCGCCAGCCGATGGTCCGCAGGTGAAGGAGCGCCAGGTACATGACCCAGGTGATGAGCGACCAGGTCTCCTTCGGGTCCCAGCTCCAGTAGGTCCCCCAGGCGCTGTTCGCCCAGATCGAACCGGTGATCATCCCGAGCGTGAACAGGGGCCAGCCGAAGGTCAGAGCCTTGTACGCGAGGGTGTCCATGATATCGAGCGAGGGCAGCCGGTGAAAAATGGCGCCCAGGTGTTTGGCCTTCAACTGACGCTCCTGAATCAGGTACATGACGGAAACGATAAACGTGAATGCGAAAGCAGCGTCGCCAAGGACCGCGAAGCTCGTATGCACACCGAGCCAGCCGCTTTTGAGCATCGGATTGAGCGCTTTGATATCACTCGACAAGAAGAATGCCGGGAGCATGAGAACCATGACGAGGGGGACCATGAACGAGCCGAGGGCCGCGATCTTGAACCGGAGTTCCATGATCAGGAACACGAGCATGATGCCCATGCCGAGGAAATTGGCAGCCTCGAAGAAACTCGTAACGGGAATACGGCCCGACTCGGCCCACCGGACTGAAAAATAGGCGAGGTGAAGAAAAAAACCCGCGAACGCGGCCCACAGTGATGCCCGGGCCATCCACTTCCGTTCGGGCTTCACGATGTAGGTGATGTATCCCACTGCTGAGAGCAGATAAGCTCCCACGGCAGCTTCAAAGAAGAGTATGTTCATAAGGCCGATCCCCGGTAATGGATTGATGTATAAGACTTTTTATAATACGTTCCGCTCTCGGCCAAAGTCAAGGGAAAAAGCCCTGCAGCAGCTGCACGAGATAGACCGGCGTCCGAATCCGCCAAATAATTTCCTCTGCTCACAATGCCTGCCTAGCGTTCCTGGATAAGCCTGCCTTCGGTCATGCGGAGCACCCGGTCCGCGCGTACGGCGAGTTTGTCGTTATGCGTCACAATGACGAAGGTGATGCCCCGCTCCCGGTTGATGCCCGTGAGCAGTTCGTGGACAGCCTCGCCGGTGTGGGCGTCGAGGTTGCCGGTGGGCTCGTCGGCCAGCACCGCATCGGGACCGAGCATCAGCGCGCGCGCAACAGCAACACGCTGCTGTTCCCCGCCCGAAAGCTCCCCGGGCCGGTGGTGAATCCTGCCGCCGAGCCCCACGTCCCCCAGGATTTTTGATGCCGTCTCAGCGGCGAGCTCTCGCTCGGTCCCGCGGATAAGAGCGGGCATCATCACGTTCTCCAGTGCCGTGAATTCCGGAAGCAGGTGGTGAAACTGAAACACAAAACCCACGTGCTCGTTCCGGAAACGGGCGAGTTGATCGCCGCCGAGGGCGAAGATATCCACGTCCCGGTAAAGGACTTTTCCCGAGGCCGGCCGGTCCAGTCCCCCCAGGATATGGAGAAAGGTGCTCTTGCCCACGCCCGACGCGCCCACGATCGCGAGCATTTCCCCGGCCCGTATATCCGCGTCTATTCCGGTCAGCACCTGAAGCTCGACCGGGCCGCTCAGGAAAGACTTGCAGAGGTGCTCAATATGAATGAGAGGCTGCGTTATTTCTTCTCTCCTTTTTTCTCTCCCGGTTTGACGGTCTCTATCACTTTTTCCACGGCCTTCCCGGTGCTTGAAGCCTTCTCTTCCATCTGCTGTTTGACTGTTTCAGCCTCTTTCCCCATCCCGCTCATCCAGTGTCCCGCGGATTTCAGATAAGCGCCTCCGCCCAGCAGAACGAATACGACCGCCACCAGGACCAGCAAAAGCAGCGTCAAAAAAAATCTTTTCAGCTTTCCGCCTTTTTGTGCCATTGTTCCCTCCTTAGTGTAATGAAAATTTAAGATTCACAAAATCTTATTCGTAACGGAGCACTTCAACGGGGTCCTGCTTGGCCGCCTGCCACGAAGGATAGAGCGTAGCGAGGAAACTGATCCCCAGGGCCGTCAGGCAAATGAAAAACACATCCAGTCCGGTGATAGACAGTGGCAGGTGGCTCACCTGGTAGACGTCCTTGGGAAGTGAGATCACGCCCGTCTTCGTGAGCACGGTAACTATTCCGTACCCGATTACCGCGCCGATAAAGGTGCCTACAATCCCGATCAGGAGTCCCGCATACATGAAGATCTTCATAATGCTCCCCGAGAGGGCGCCCATGGATTTCAATATGGCGATCTCGCGGCTTTTTTCCATGACGATCATCGTGAGCGTGCCGATGATATTGAACGACGCCACAACGATGATCACGATCAGGATAAGAGACATACCGATCTTTTCGAGCGTGAGCGCTGAAAAGAAATTTTTGTTCATTTCTATCCAGTCCCTCGTGTAGTAAGGATACCCGACGGCCGCGCGAATGTCGTTGCCGATCCTGTCCGCGTGGTAGATTTCGTCGACCCGCGCCTCGATGCCGCTGACCTTCCCGGGCATGTCGAAAAATTTCTGCGCCTCGGGCAGCGCAACGTAGGAAAACTGCACGTTATAATCATACATGCCCGCGTCGAAGACGCCCACGAGCTCGAATTTACGCATCTTGGG
>JBGPHF010000212.1:0-4229 GCA_041484215.1 Nitrospirota bacterium | reverse complement strand
CCATCAGCTCCATCTTGAAAATATCCCTGGAATCCAGCCCGCTCGACGAACAGCTGACCCGCGTTCTCGACCTGATCCTCGCCATTCCGAGTTTCAAGATGAATTCCCGCGGGAGCATCTATCTGGTCGAGGAAAAAACCGGCTGCCTCGGGCTCAAAGCGATGCGCGGTTTTTCCGTCGCGCAGGTGGACGCCTGCAAAGTGCTTTCTCTCGGCGAAGGCTGCCCGGCCGTTCCGGCGCCGGCCTGTTCGATCATCAACACGGACTGCCTTGCCGTCCAGCACGACATCCTTTATACGACCGAAGGCTCGACCAGACGCTATTGCGTTCCCATCGTGTTCGGCCGGCAGACGCTCGGGTTGATCAACGTGGCGGTCGAAGACGGCCAGCAGCGTCCGTTGCCTGAGGAAGAGGAGTTTCTCTCGGCGATCGCGAACTCGCTGGCCGGACTCATCGAACGGCGCCAGTCCGAAGCGGTGAAAAACCGGCTCCGCGAGCAGCTCGTTGAATCGGAAAAACTGGCCGCCTTGGGCAGGATCACGGCCAATGTCGCCCATACGATCAAGAACCCGCTCACGGTGATCGGCGGCTTCGCCGAGAGGCTCTACGACACTTCGGCGCCGGGCAGCAAAGAGAAAAAGTTCTCCGGCCTTATCTACACGGAGTCCATCCGCCTGGAACGCATCCTCCAGAACGTTTTGTTGTTTTCGAGGCGCTCGGACGATCGGACAATGCCCTGCAACCTGGCGGAAATCACCGAGCGCGTTCTCTCGCTCTACGAAGAATTGTTCAAGCAAAAATCGATCCAGCTGCAGCGCGCGTTGGACGACCTGCCGGTCATCAGCGGCAATAAAGAGCAGCTTCATCAGGCGATAGAAAACCTCGTTGCGAACGCGATCGACGCGATGCACAACGGAGGGACGCTGACCGCGACACTTACGCGGGAGGAGATCAATAGCGCGCCTTACACCGCGGTAAAGATACAGGACACAGGCTCGGGAATTGCCGCGGAGAACCTGGACAAGATTTTCGAGCCTTTTTTTACCACGAAACTCGCCCTCAAAGGAACGGGCTTAGGGCTTTCCATTACAAAAAAAATCGTGGAGGACCATGGCGGGTTCATCCGGGTGGACAGCGAGGCCGGCGGGGGCGCGACCTTCGGCCTTTATTTCCCGATCCCGCAGAAATGAACAATACGTGCGCCTCAATCAGAGCGCGGGGCGTCCCGCGAAAAGAACGTAAGGCGGAAAGAGAGGTAAGAAGATGCTGTTGAAATTACTGATAGGAACGATCCTGGCGCTGCCGCTCGTTGCCCTGCAGGCCCAGGCGGGCGGCGCTCCGCGTCTGGAAAAAGCCACCTTCGCCGGCGGCTGCTTCTGGTGCATGACTCCGCCTTTCGAAAAGCTGGACGGCGTCACAGAGGTCGTTTCCGGGTACACGGGAGGGCACACGGTCAATCCCACCTATGAAGACGTGACTTCAGAGACCACGGGCCACCTCGAATCCGTGGAAATCACCTATGATCCTTCGAAAATTACGTACGAGAAACTGCTTGATGTTTTCTGGAGGCAGGTCAATCCGACCGATGACGGCGGGCAGTTCGTGGACCGCGGCCCCTCGTATAAAGCCGCCATCTTCTATCATAACGGGGAGCAGAAGAAACTGGCTGAAGAATCGAAGAAAAAACTGGCGGCGTCGGCGCGCTTCGACAAGCCGATCGTGACCGAGATACGCCCCGCCGGGCCTTTTTACCGGGCCGAGGGCTATCATCAGGACTACTGGAAAAAAAATCCCGTACGCTATAAATTCTACCGGTACAATTCAGGCCGGGACCAGTACCTGGAAAAGGTTTGGGGAAAGGACAAGGCGATGCAGAGCGGAAAAGCTGAAGACAACTACGCGAAACCTTCCGCGGTGGAATTAAAAAAGAGGCTGACCCCGATGCAGTACCAGGTAACGCAGGAGAGCGGGACCGAGCCGGCCTTCAAAAACGAGTACTGGGACAATCATAAAGCCGGCATCTACGTCGATGTCGTCTCCGGCGAGCCTTTGTTCAGCTCGTTGGATAAATTCGAATCCGGCACAGGATGGCCGAGCTTTACCCGGTCCCTCGAACCCGGCAACGTCGTGACCAAAGAGGACCGGACGTGGTACCTTTCGCTCAGGACCGAGGTGCGGAGCAAGCACGGCGACTCGCACCTGGGCCACGTGTTTGACGACGGCCCCGCGCCCACGGGCCTGCGCTACTGCATGAATTCCGCGGCCCTCAGGTTCATTCCCGAGGAAGACCTGGTGAAGGACGGGTACGGGAAGTACGCGAAGCTCTTCAAAAAATAATGAGGGGCAAGCGAAACCGGGATCTGCTATAATGAAGACAAGAACAGACCTGTATGCTGGCCTGAGAGTGAGGAACTATGAACAGGATCGAGAATAAAGAAACCATAACGGACGCCGCAAAGCTGTTTCAAGAGGAAGTCCATGAGCTGATGCCGGACGTTCCCCGCAAAGAACTTTGCGCCATGGTCGACGACTATATCTATTATCAGACGGACGACGTGAGCAGGGAAGAAGCCCACGCCGTAGTCGAGGCGACCTGCCTTCTGAATTAGCGCGCTTGGCGAGCAGGCTTTCAAACAGAATGCCACTGAAGTTATGCAGAAGAGCCGGGGCATAGCTTATCGTCTCTATTTGCCTTCAAATCAATACATCACGGATAGTGTCAGCTGCCGCCCTCCTTAAAATAGTTTCCAAAAACCGCAACTCGTATGATCCCCATCATAGGCATCCTCCCCTTGGCCGGGTATAATCGGACCACGTAAACGATGACGACCCACATTTCATTATTCGAAAAGGAGGATACACAATGTTTTGTTATCAATGCGAGCAGGCGGCAAATGGGACGGGCTGCACCAAGATCGGCATATGCGGCAAGGACCCGGAGGTCTCGGCCTTGCAGGACCTTTTGATCTATACCCTGAAGGGGCTGTCGCTCCATGCCGTGGAAGGAAGAAAGGCCGGCGTTGTGGACCCGGACGTGAACCTTTTTTTGGCAAAGGCACTTTTTTCTACGCTCACCAACGTGGATTTCGATCCGAAGCGGTTCGAAACACTCGTTCATAAAGGTGTGGAACTCCGCGAGCGCCTCGCAGCCACGGTCAAGGCAGCGGGCGGCAAAACGGATTTCTCCCACGGAAGCGCGTCGTACAAGCCGGAAACAACCAGAGAGGGCCTCGTTGCGCAGGGAAGAAAAGTCGTCGAGCGCGTGCCTGACGTTGCGGTGAACCCGGACATCCAATCGCTCCAGGATATTCTTCTCTTCGGACTCAAGGGCGTTGCCGCGTACGCGGACCATGCGCGAATACTCGGGAAAACCGATGATTCCGTGTACGCGTTCATGAGCGAAGCCCTGGCTGCCATGACCGGGACGGAGCGCGGTCTCGAAGACTGGATCGGTCTTGTGCTGAAGTGCGGGGAGGTGAACCTCAAGGCAATGGAAATCCTTGACGCGGGCAACACCGGCGCCTACGGCCACCCGGTCCCGACCAAAGTCCCGCTTGGCGCGAAAAAGGGCAAAGCGCTTCTGGTGTCCGGGCATGATTTGAAGGACCTCGAAACGATCCTGAAGCAGACCGAGAGCAGAGGAATCAACGTTTACACTCACGGAGAAATGCTTCCGGCCCACGGCTACCCGGGCCTCAAGAAGTACGCGCACTTCCACGGACATTACGGCACCGCCTGGCAGAACCAGCACAAGGAATTCGCGCACTTCCCGGGCGCGATCGTGATGACCACGAACTGCATCCAGAAACCGCTTGAATCGTACAAAGCGAACATCTTCACCGCCGGGCTCGTGGGCTGGCCCGATGTGAAGCACATTGCCGAGGGCGACTTCTCTCCGGCGATCGACCGGGCGCTTGCCCTTCCGGGATTTACGGCGGATGCACCAGGCAAGGAAGTCTTTGCGGGCTTTGCGCGGAATGCGGTGCTCGGCGTTGCCGATAAGGTGATTGATGCGGTCAAGGCTGGCAAGATCCGTCACTTCTTTCTCGTGGGCGGCTGCGACGGCGCAAAGCCCGGCAGGAACTACTATACTGAATTCGTGGAAAAGGCGCCAAAAGACACGGTGGTGTTGACCCTAGCCTGCGGCAAGTTCCGGTTCTTTGATAAGGAGCTGGGAGACATAGACGGCATCCCGAGGCTTCTGGACATCGGTCAGTGCAACGACGCCT
>JBGPHF010000211.1:0-4248 GCA_041484215.1 Nitrospirota bacterium | reverse complement strand
CTTCTTCCTGCGTTCCCCGGCTGGTCATTGAAAGAAGACGCACGGACACTTTATACACGGACCGGAGGTATTCTTCAACTGCCTTACTATCGAGCTGGGGCATAGCTACCTCGAAACTGCTTGGTGTGCGTTAGGGGGGAGTGCGATGTAGCTGTTTTTATTGTAGCATGCTTCGGCACTCTTGTGCGGGAGGGGCGGCGCAGGAAGGCGTGGCCGGCCTAGTTACAGTCGGCGCCCACGCGCTTCAGGCCTGACGTATGGATGGGGAGCGGTTCGCCGGGATCGAAGACCTCGTCTCCGTGTCTGATGAGGTAGATCCTTCCGGGAACGCGTTTGCTGTAGGTGATGATGAGCCTGCCGATCGTTTGCTTGATGTCCTGCGAAGGGAGCCCATTCAGAAGCGCCACCGGTCCGGGGAAATCGTGGGGAGTAAAAAGGTGGTAGCCATGAGGAGCGAGGGACACCAGGACGCTGTTTTCCGCATTGTCCCGTCCGACCACGATCTTGACGCCCGCGTCGATCCGGTAGTGTCTTCCCACGGTGAGGAGCCTGATATCGTTGGGGGTCACTTCCTGCTTGTCCTCGAAAAGGTCGCGCAGTTTTTCCGAGAAGTTTTTGTCCGTGAGCAGGCAGCCGCCGGCGGGAGTGGAATATCCCCTGATGCCGTACCGTTCGGCAAGCTGGAGCTGGATAGCGCGGGACCGGCCGCTGATGGCCAGGAGTTTGTCGCGCTGGATCAGACCGTTCAATTCGGCTTTGGTCGGAGGAAGGAGCGCGGCCGAGAGCGGGCGGAGGATCATTCCCTTCATGTCCGCGTCGCGTTCGATCAGGTTCAGTGTGTCTCTTCGCTGGGACATGGGCCGCTGGCCAAGCACTTCGCCGGTCACGACAAAAGGCGCATTCAGCTCTTCCATCACCGCCCGGGCCCTTTTGAGCATGTAGATCTTGCAATCGATGCAGGGATTGCTGTTTTTGCCGTATCCGTGGACCGGTTTGCGGACCAGGTCGATGTACTCCTGCCCCATATCCATCACCCGGAGGTCGATGCCGATGGCCTTGGAGACCTTCGCGGCGTGCGTATCGCACTCTCGGCCGTAGCTTTTGGAAAAGGCGGACGTGCAGTAGAGGCCGACAACCTCGAAACCCTGCTCCTTGACCACTTTTGCGGCGAGCACGCTGTCGAGGCCGCCTGATATGAGCGCAACTGCTTTTCTGGTCACACGATCCACGCCTTTCCCAAAGTTTGACGCCCTTATTATAAATCTCTGCAACGGATTTTTTCAAGAGAGAATAACAAATAACTTCATTTATTATGTTCGTCACGATACGGCTAAATCGTGTAAAATTGTTACTAGGGGGGGAGAGCGGAGGCGACTATGGCAAAATGGACCATCGATTCGGACCATTCGTGCGCGGCCTTTGCCGTCAAGCACATGGCCCTGGCGAACGTGCGAGGCCAGTTCAGCGGAATGACGGGCCTTATAAACTTCGATCCCGCGGATAAGACGCGGACGTCGGTCGAGGTCGAGATCGAAGTCGCGAGCGTGAACACGGGAATCAAAAAAAGGGACGAGCACCTTTTGACAAGCGACTTTTTCGACCAGCCGAAGCACCCCTTGATCACCTTCAAAAGCACCCGCATCGATTTCCTCGACAATAAACACTGCACGGTGAGCGGCAACCTGACCCTGCACGGCGCAACGAGGCAGGTGACCTTTGACGGCGAGTACGCAGGCCCCCGGAAAAATCCTTACGGGGACGAAGTGACGATCGGTTTCTCCGGCTCGACCAAGGTGAACCGAGAGGATTTCGGCATTCTGTGGGGGAACGAACCCATGGAAGGCGGCGGGTTCGTTGCAGGCAAAGAGGTGCAAATCTTTCTGGACGTGGAAGCGGATATTGCCGAATAAACTGTTGGATTCTTTTTATTGCGATAATCAAGCGGAGAACGGGAGGAAAAGAAACGCCGGCAGGAGAGGAAAACTCCCGTCGGCGTTTCGATGCTCTTCCCGTGTGAATTTATATCAGACGCCGCCCTTCTCGATGCTCACCTTTTTCGTGACCTTCTGCCACGTGAACTGCCCGCTTTCCTTGGTGCCGAAGGGCAGATACATCAACTCAACCTCGATCGTCATGTCGTAGTCCGTGATATTCCGAATGACCTTGTCGTCCTTCTTCACTTCGTTCACGGGGAACGGGATCTCGAAGGTCTCCAGCACCGGGCGTCCGGGGGGGAGCCCGGTGTCGCGGAGGATGCCGCTTTTTTCATAGGGTCCGCGGCCCATCTTGTCTCCGCGGCCGAGTTGCTGGGGTATGGGCATGTAGGTCTTCGACTGCTTGTATAATTCTTTTCCTTTGCTGTCTTTAGCGGTCACTTCCAGGACCAGCCGGTTTGGCGTTGGTCAGCCATCGGGGATGGAGTGGCCGGCTCTGTTGATCATCTCGACCTTCACGAGCGCCTGAGGCACCATCTTTGCGCCGTCACGCCATTGATAACCCATGGTCTCGACTTTGAAATCAACAGCCGCCTTGGCCATGCCGGGGTCGCGGTAGCTTTGCATGTTGTGGCCGAGCTTGCTTTTCCGCATGTGGCATTCCTGGCAGGTCTCCTGACCTCCTTCAGCACGGTAAGCCATGTTGTAGCTGGCATAGAGCGTGGCGCACTGCGAGGGATTCTCGAGTTCTAAGTTGGGGCCAAGACCGTGGCACTGGCCGCAGAGAATGGACTCGCCCATGACCAGGCTCTTTTTCATCTTCGGGTGCCCTGCATCGGCATGACTTCCGTCATGGGAGCCGTACACCGTGTCCTTTTCCGGGAAACCGTCGACCCATTTGTGGATGATGGCGTTTCGTTGATGGCAAACGAGGCAGTTGATATTCACCTTGGAAAGCTGCTCAATCGCTTTCACGCGCTCCTGGTCGTTTGTCTTCGGATCGGTGTAGATATAGACATTTTTCACGATCTCTTTTGCCACGCCGTCCGCGGCGTCCGCAAGCTGCGGGAGGTGGCATTTGGCGCAGATCATCAGATGCTTTACGGTCACATCCTCGGGATTTTTCACGCCCGAGTACTGCCAGCTCATGAGGCCCACGGCGACTGTCGTTTTAATCGTTGCCGCGGTCCTGCCCGTGCCGTAGATGGAGCGGGAGTGGATTGACTGCTCCCATTCGTTGTAAACGCCTTCATGACACTGCTTGCAGCCCGATGAATCGTACATCTTTGCCAGTTCGTCGATGCTCGCGGCTTTCCTTGCCTCTTCAGCTGTTGCGTTTCCCGCGGGCAAGTGTGCCAGGAGCGCCAGCAACAGAAGCAGGACAACTACAGAACTTCGATGGAGCTTTTTCATGCGAGTTCCTCCTTCATAACCAATGGGTAATATCGACAGCTCATGCCCTTCGACCAGAGGTGCATAGTTGCGATTATAACATATTCTGCTAATTATAATTTTAGAAAAAAAATAATTTTTGCAATATTAAGTATTTGAATTTAAAAGCATTGCATGTACGGATGAACTCAAGTATGGCACGATGGGGACGGATCTGCGCGAGGGAAGGCGTTATGCAATGTATTTTTTGAGCAAAAGCGCGCCGTTCATGCCGCCGAAGCCGAAGGAGGTGGAAAGAGCGGCCAGAACGGTTTTTTTTCTGGCTTTATTCGGCACGTAATCCAGGTCGCACGCGGGGTCGGGAGTATCGTAGTTGATGGTGGGCGGAATTATTCCATCGCGGATCGCGAGGGCGGTGACCGCGGCTTCCACCGCGCCCGCTGCGCCCAGCATGTGGCCGAGCATGGATTTAATGGAACTTACGGCAAGCTTTTTTGCCTGTTCGCCGAAGGCTTTTTTGATGGCGATCGTCTCGATGCTGTCATTTACGATCGTGGAAGTGCCGTGGGCATTGATATAGTCGATAGCATTCTGCTTCAATCCGGCGTCGGCAAGCGCCAGTTGCATGGCGCGACAAGGACCGTCTCCGGAGGGGTCGGGTTTCACCGAGTGGTAGGCATCCGCGGCAAGGCCATAGCCGGCAAGTTCCGCGTAGATTTTGGCCCCTCTCCGCTCGGCCTGGCTCAGTTCTTCGAGTATGAGTACGCCCGCGCCTTCCGACAACACGAATCCATCGCGTTGTTTGTCGAAGGGCCGGCTCGCTCTTGTTGGTTCGCTGTTTCTTTGAGAAAGCGCCCGCGCCTGGCAGAAGCCGGCGAGGATAAGCGGCGTGAGCGCCGCTTCAGCGCCGCCGGCGATCATG
>JBGPHF010000210.1:0-4302 GCA_041484215.1 Nitrospirota bacterium | reverse complement strand
CAGAAAATCGGCGAGAACCTCGCGATCCGCCGTTTCGCGAGCTTCGAGACATCGGGGAAAATAGCCGTGTACCTTCACGGCAGCCGTATCGGCGTCATGGTGGACTATGCGGGCGGAGACGAGCAACTCGGCAAGGACCTGGCCATGCACATCGCGGCGGCCAACCCTCTTTCTTTGTCGCGCGAAACTATTCCGGCCGACACCCTTGCGCGCGAACGCGCGGTCTACGAGGCCCAGGCCAAGGAGACCGGCAAACCGGCTGCGCTCATATCGAAGATCGTCGACGGTAAAATGGAAAAATTCTACGGCGACACCTGTCTTCTGGAGCAGGTCTATATCAAGGACCCCGATGGCAAGCTCAAAATCAAGGACTTGCTGAAGAAGGCCGGGGCGGACGCCGTGGTCAATCGCTTCGTCCGCTACCAATTGGGCGAGGGCGTCGAGAAGAAGAAAGAAAATTTCGCGGAAGAAGTGGCGGCCCAGCTCAAATAATATGGCGCAAGCTCGATACAAACGCATTCTGCTCAAACTCTCGGGCGAAGCCCTCATGGGAGATCAGGGGTACGGCATCGACCATGCCGTGCTCGACACGATCACGAGCGAGGTAGAAGAGGTATATAACCTCGGCGTGGAGGTCGCGATCGTGATCGGCGGCGGCAATATCTTCCGCGGCCTCTCCGCGGCGGCCAAAGGCATGGAGCGGGCGAGCGCCGACTATATGGGTATGCTGGCCACCGTCTTGAACGCTTTGGCGCTCCAGAACGTCCTTGAGAACAAGGGTGTGGTGACCCGCGTGCAGTCGGCCATCGAAATGCGGGAACTGGCGGAAACGTATATCAGGCGCCGGGCCGTGCGCCACCTTGAAAAACGCCGCGTCGTAATCTTCGCGGCGGGCACGGGCAATCCCTACTTTACCACGGACACCGCTGCCGCGCTTCGGGCCATGGAAATCGGCGCGGACGTAATCATGAAGGCGACCAAGGTGGACGGCGTTTACAGCGCCGACCCGATGAAAGACAAGACGGCGACCAAATTCGACCACCTGACGTATCTCGACGTCCTCCAGAAGAACCTGCGCGTCATGGATGCGACCGCGATTTCGCTCTGCATGGATAATAATCTTCCCATCATCGTGTTCAATCTCAACACCGCGGGCAATATCAAGCGGATCGTTCTGGGAGAGACGGTAGGAACGCTCGTCACCGGGGGGGCCAATGTTTAGCGAGCAGAAAAAGAAAGCGGAAGAAAAAATGAGCAAGGCCCTCGATGTGCTGAGGAAGGAGTTCGCTTCCCTGCGCACGGGCAGGGCATCGCTCGGCATGCTCGACGGCATCATGGTGGATTACTACGGCACGCCGACGCCCCTGAACCAGGTGGCGAACCTGGCGGTGCCCGATCCGCGCCAGATAACGATCCAGCCCTGGGAGACGAAGCTGATGGGCGAGATCGAAAAGGCGATTCTCAAATCAGACGTCGGTTTGACGCCGGGCAATGACGGAAAGATCATCCGCCTCACCATTCCTCCCCTGACCGAGGAGCGGAGGCAGCAGATCGTGAAACATGCGAAGAAACTCGCCGAGGACTGCCGGGTGTCGATCCGGAACATCCGGCGTGACATTAACGACGATATCAAGAAAAAGAGCAAGGACAAGGACGCGCACGTATCCGAAGACGAAACCAAGAAACTCCAGGACGAGATCCAGAAAACTACCGACGGGTACATCAAGAAGATCGACGACTTTCTCGCGCACAAGGAAAAAGAGATCATGACCGTCTAGACGTGTCAGTGAAAGCGATTTACACGCAGTCCCCGACAACCCCTCTCCGGCAAACAGGAAGGGGTTATTTTTTTCATCCTGCGCTTTTTATAATTGGCGATTGCTGCGGGACGCCGCGACAACTCGCGGCTTGTGATGCACGAAGGCCTGTTCCGGGTGCAGTCCGATTTCCTCCAGCATAAGCGTGCCCTTCCACAAGCCGCTCCGGGACCGGGCTCCGAGGACTACGGTGTAGAGTGGCCCCTTTTCCGTATTGATTGCGCATACGAAACAGTGCCGCGCATCTCCCGTATACCCCGTTTTCCCGCCTATAATGTTGTCCTTGTGCCACAGCAGAAGGTTTGAGTTCTCAACGAGGATTTCCCGCTCGCCGGAGGTTTTGACGAAGTATGCCTTTTTCCCCAGGATATCCTTGATGAGCGGATAGGAGAGCGCCGCCTTCAGGATAAGGGCGAGGTCGCTTGCGGTAGTATATTGGATGCCCTTCGGAAGGCCTGAGGCGTTTGCAAAGAGCGTTTGGGTAGCTCCGATTTCCTTCGCTTTCCGGTTCATGAGCACCGTAAAATCCTGTTCGCTGCCTGCGACGGCCTCGGCGAGCGCCACGGCAGCGGAATTGATCGAATTCATGAGCGCGATGTGAAGCAGGTCGGAGACGGTCAGCTCTTCATCAGGACATAAACGCGGCTGAATGGACCGGATTTTTGCGGCGTTCGTGCTTATCTTCGTCCTGGCTTTGGGACTCAAACGGTCGAGGACTACCATGGCGGTCACGAGTTTTACCGTGCTCGCGGGAGCAAGCCTCGCGTTCGGGAATTTAGAGTAGAGAACGGCCCCGGTCGAATCTATGACGACTGCCGCTTTGGCGGGGATTTGTTTCAGCGACAAGGCAGCTGATGGGGCAGCCGGAGCAATGACCAGAAAAATTGCGATAAGGAAGAGACCCGTCCGATTCACCATAACCTCGTCTCTATGAAAACCCAGTGGGAAAACCCACCATTCTAATTTGTGAATTTGTCGAAGCAACTATAGCACAAAGTCCTTCCTTCTTGAAGCTCTTTCTTTTACTTATACCCGCGCACTCCATGCATCAGACCAGCATCAATATCTATACTGGTAGAAATTGGCAGAACTGAAGGGAATAACTGGAGGAGCACTTTCCGCTAGAACCCGAACATCACGCCGAGCGTGAGGCCGGAGAACGCGTCCGTAACGTCGGAATTGTTCCCTCTGTTCCATTCGTACTTATACCCGAAGGTGCCGAAGGCTTTCTCAGTGAACTCGAATTTTATGCCGAGCTCGACGATCCATCCGGGGCTTCCCTCCTCGAACACGCTGCCGGGCAATTCTTCCTTGAAGCGCGTGAGCAGGTAATTCACCTTGGCGAAAAACGAGACGGAGGCATCGGGGTGCGCGATGGCGATCACGCCCAGGACCGGCCCGTACACGCGGTCGCGGATCCCGTCCGCCCTGTCCTTAAGCTCCGTATCTTTATATCCCGCTACGAAGCCGAATCCGGGAACTATCATATAGCCCGCTGTCACCTCAAGGTCCCGGCGATCGAAGTTGGTGGATTGGAAATCGGGAAACGTGTAGTCGGAAATGGAAACAAGGTACGAGGCCTCGGCAAAGAATTCCTCCCCGAAGCGCGCTTCGATTGCCGGGCCGAAGAGCACTGCGCTGTCCGACGTGATCCCGGCGAACCCGGGCACCTCGTGCGTCCAGTCATTTACCCACGTCTTGACGCCGGCGTATACGCCGGGACTCTCTTCGGCGCAAGCGATCCCGCTACCCGCTGCAAGAATTGCTGCCGCCATTGCAATCAGCATGCTTCTCATATTCTTCCCCGCTCGTTATGCCGGCCTCATTCTACCCATAGTTTAGCTCATTTGCCTTATTCACGGAGCATGACTATCGATCAAAAGGCTTACCTCGCGTTAAAGCGTTATTCGGCCGCGGCAACCCTTGCGCGCTTCTCGTTCGAGCGCCGAGCCCATGCCACTGCCGTAGACAAGCGAGATGGCTTCAACCAGCGACGGAGAGAGCCGGCAGAAGGTTTTGCCTCTTTTGGAATTGCAGGAGAAGGAAAGCGCATCCTCTGTCAGGGACAGGAGTTCTTTCCCTTCCGAGAACATGATCGGCCAGAGCAGGCAGGCTTTCGGTTTCACCTGTTCGAGCGGAAGTCCCAGGCTTGCCGCGGCCGCATGCAGGGAACACCGGATTTTATTCTTCGACCTGAACGCGAAAAGGCATAGCCCGTCCTCGGTCGTGTCTATCGCGAAAAGTCCCTGGCCCACGGCCTCGAACACGTTGTCGTACCCGTCGCCGGTTTCCAGGTGAGAGCAGAACTTCGTTGCCTCGGGCAAAACGCGTATGATCCGCTTCATCTCCGCGGCCGTGACGCAGACCTCGTACATTGCGCAGCAGCATTTTTCGCCCTTGTTGCAGCCTTCGCAAACATGGTCGATCGACAGGAGCGACGCGAGGTCTATCTGAAGCTCGCGTGGATGCTTTCGCAAAGGGCGCT